>JBEAQW010000379.1:0-4388 GCA_041163725.1 Planctomycetota bacterium | reverse complement strand
TCGCTGCTCATCCAACTTGCGGTCGAGACGCCGACCGTCGATGTGGTGTGGTTCATGTTCCGCGCGCTGGGCGTGGTGCTCTGCGCGTTTGTCGCCACCGTCGCCGCAGGCGCCCTGGCGCTCGTTCCGACGCGCACGGTGCGGACGATCGCCTTCGCGGCGGCGGCGCTCGTCCTCGTGCACGCGCAGATCGAGATGGTGCTCTGGGCGCCCGGGACCTGCGCGGTCGGGCTGGTGCTCGTTGCGACGGGATCGACGCTGCGCGACCGGCGGCCGCTCTCTCCGCGCGCCGTGCTCGCGACCGGCGTGCTTGCGATGATGACGGTGGCGGCGCTGATCTTCCTCGAGTGGCGCGCGGTCGTGCACGATGGTCGCCTCGCGAGCGCGGCGCGTCTGCTGACGCCGATCGCGGTCGCGCGCACGACCGCCGAATCCACGGCTCCCGAGTTCACCGCGCGCGAGCAGAGCGCGCGCGAGGAGGCTGCGCGCATTCTCCTGACGGCGGATCGCGCGGCGAGCACGGCGACCATCGACGCGGCCGCCCGGCAGTTGATCCGCCTCGCGTTCATCGATCCGCAGCGCGCCGAAGGACACCTCGCCGATGCCTGGAGCATCGTGCAGCGGCGCGAGTCGCGGGATCTCCTCCGCGGTCTCCGCGCCGACATCGCCATGCTCCGCATGCGCATGTCGCGGCTCGACGCGTCGCAGACGCTCCAGGCGCTCGCCGCGATCGAGGCCGCGGCCCTTGCGGCGCCGCACAATCCCCGCCGAAGGCTCGAGTTCGCCGTCGCCGCGGACGCCGCCTGCCAGCGCATCGATGTCGTCGAGGCAGCGCCCGACCTTCGTGGACGCGCGCTCTCCGCGTATCGCGATGCCCTCGCGATCAGCGAGCGACTCGCGCTCGACCCCCTCGCCCCTCTTCCCGAGCGCGAACGCATCCGCGCCGAGAACGCCATTCTGCGTCTCGAGGGAGCAGGCGGGACATGAGACGCGTGGCGTTGGTCCTCTTCTCGCTCGCTGCGCTCGCGTCGGCCTTCCTCGCCGTCGCGTGCACCTGGGTCGAGTTCCTTCCCGTCCGAGCCGTCTCTCCCCACCCGGCGCGCGATACCCTCCGTCACGCGCGTGTCGGCGTCGAGCGGATCGACTCCTACGAGGCGGTCGCCCGACTCGAGCGTCTCGATCCCGGCTCGGATGCCGCGCTTGTCGAGCTTGCGCGTACGGTCGCAGCGGGTGTCACCAACCATGCGACGCCCGCGGGAGAGATCGATCCGGCGCTCGCTCCGCGCTTCCTCGAGAGTCCTCCCGTCTGGCTCGACTTCCACCGACGGCTGTCGGAGTCGCCGGATGATCCGGAGACAATCGCGATCGGTCGGCTCGAGCGTCGGAACTGGCGTAGTGCGCTGACGGTCGGACTCGGCCTCTGCGCGCAGTGCTCGCTCATCGTCGCGGACTTCCTTCGCGAACACGGCATCGTCGCGCAGCCCTTCGGCCTGCACGGGCATGTCGTCGCGCGCGTGTTCACCGAGCGCGGGGAGCGCATCGTCGACGGCGACCTCGGCGTGGTGCTTCCGTTCGGACTCGAGCAGGCGGAACGCGATCCCGAGGCGGTACGCGGCGCCTACCTCGCGGCGGGATACGACGCGGCCTATGTCGAGCTGATCGTCGGAATCTACGGACCCGAGGGGAACGGCATCTACCACGGATCCACGATCGAATCCCGTGACGACGGTGTCCGTGCGCAGTGGGCGATGTACTCGTGGATCGCGTTCGCGTGCTCCGCGGTCGCGCTCTTCGTCGTCGGTGCGCGCCCGTCAGCGCGCCACGCGCATGGCGCTCGTCGCGAATCCGCGCGTCATCACGATTCCGCGTGACGGCGGGAACTTCGCCGCGCCCTCCGCGCGAAGCGCGACCGCAGGACCCTCCGCGTAGGCATCGAACGCCTCGCGGGACGCGAAGTGGTACCTCGTCTCGACCTCGCCCGGCGCATCGCCCGCCGGCGCGAACTCGACCAGTTCGGCGTCGAGCGCCCCGGCGCGCACCACATCCGCGAGATGACCGCCGCGCAGCCACGCGATGAACTCCTCCCGCACGGCGTGATCCGTGAAGGTCGCGCGCACCGAGTACAGGAAGGTCGTTCCCGTGTTCACGCGCCACCCCGCGCGCGGGCCTCGGTGATCGCGTCGAGTACCTGCTGGATCGTGTAGTTCTCCGTGTTCAGCACGATCGAGCCATCGCGGCCGTAGATGAGGAGCAGGGGGATCGTCACGCGGTTCGAGGCCTTCAGGAGCGCGTTGCCCGCTTCGTTGTTGCCGGTCAGGTCGACCTTGATCGCGGCGACATCGTCGGCG
The DNA here is from genome assembly GCA_041163725.1 of Planctomycetota bacterium. Classification (GTDB taxonomy): domain Bacteria; phylum Planctomycetota; class Phycisphaerae; order Phycisphaerales; family SM1A02; genus QWPT01. The sequence continues at coordinate 2,040 of JBEAQW010000379.1, read as the reverse complement.
TTGAGTTCCTTCGAGACGCTCGGCGTGTTGAGGACGAGCGCCTCGAAGGTCTTGCAGTTCGCGCACCATTCGGCGGTGAAGTCGATGACGACGACCTTGCCGGAGCCCTGCGCCTCGGCGAGCCGCTCGGGCGTGTAGTAGGTCCAGTCGATCGGTCCCTTCGCGGTCTGCGAGAGTCCGATCAGGGCGCTCACGACCAGGATGAACGCTCCGATTCCGCCGAAGAACACGCGGTTGCCGGCGCGGCGCGTCAACCGGAAGGTTCGCCAGGCGAGCCAGCCGCCCGCAGCCGTTCCGAACGCCGAGACGACCCACCAGTAGGTGTGGCTCGGTGGCTCGGGTGGCGTGACCATGAGGCCGGCGAGACCGGCGCCGATGAAGTACGCGGCCGCCGCCAGGAGCAGGAGACCCATCACCTGCTTGATGAGGTCGCTCGCCGGTCCCGTGCGCGGCATGCGGTCGATCCACTCGGGCTTCGCCGAGAGGACGAGGTACGGCAGCGCCATGCCCGTGCCGACCGCCGCGAACACCGTGAGGATGGTGCCGGGACCCTGGGTCGTCGCCCACGCCACGGCCGTTCCCATCAGCGGTGCGGTGCATGGAGTCGAGAGCACCGCCGTCATGATGCCGAAGAGGAACGAGCCCGCGTAGGAATCGTGCTTCGCCTCGACCATGTACACCCAGTCGGGGAGCTTGAGCGAGAAGAAGCCCGCCATGCCGATCGCCATGATGCCGATGACCGCGCCGACGGCGATCGTGAACTCCGGCTTCTGGAAGAGCTGGCTCGTCGTCTCGAAGCCCTTGATCGTGGCGATCGCGAGACCGAGCGCCATCCAGAACGCGACGACGCCGAGCGACATCACGAAGCCGAGCGCGAAGCACTTCGAGCGGCTGCCCTGCGCCGCCTGCGAGAGTCCCATGATCTTGAGGGGGATCACCGGCAGGACGCACGGCGTGAAGTTGAGGAGCATGCCGCCCGCGGCCGCGATCACGAGCAGCAGGAGGAATCCCGCACCGCTTGGATCGATCGAGAACTGCAGCGTGAACAGGTTGAACTCGAGGACCTCCGAGGGCTTCTCGCCCGCGCGGATGCGCGAGTAGACCGTGGGATCGAAGGACCCGAAGGTGTCGCCCGCCGTCGAGCCGCCTGCATCCGCGGCGTTCGCCACGATCTCGACGGTGGCGGTGAGATCGACGGTCGCGGGGGCGCTGCAGCCGATGTCGTTGCACGCCTGGAAGTCGAGCCGGATGGGGATCTCGATCGTTCCTGGCTTGGCATCCGCGGCGATGGATGCGGGGATGAAGACGGCGAATTCGCCCTCGTACACCGCGTAGGTCAGCATGCCGTCGCCGAGGTCGGCCTTCACGCCGTGCGCTTCGGGCCACTGCATGAAGCCGATGTTCGACTCGAGTCCTGCGACCGGCGAGGACTTCCCGCTGTCGTTGGGATTGATTGTGACCTCGGTGCGGATGGCTCCCACGAAGTCGGCGAAGCCGTCTCCGACCGGTCCGGGCTTCGTCCAGATGTGGTAGCCGGGCGCGAGGCGGAAGGTGATCGCAATGGGCAGGTCCGCACCTGCGAGGGCCTTCTGCTGGGCGACCACGACGCCTGTCTCGACCTGGTCGCGCGAGTCGCCGAACTGCATCGCCGGCGCGGTGATGGCCGGGCGTCCGATTCCCGGGATGCCGGGAATGCCAGGCACGCGAGGAGGATTCTGCGCCGGGGCGGCCGCGATCGCGAGGGTGGCCGCGATCAGGAGGGAAAGGGGAAAGACCGCCAGTCGGCCGAGGGTTCTCATGGGGCGCATCCTACGGTCCCGCGGCGCGCGGGTTGCCTCTCGAGGGAGGTCGGCCAAGCGTCCCGAAACCTTGAAGCGCTGCGCCGCGTGGCGCCGATGAACGACCGTTGCGCGTAGTGCGCGCCGCCTGGCGGAGCCAGGTCGAAGCACGGTGGAGTCTCCGATGGGTACAGAGGTCCTCAACCAAGCCGACATCGACGCCTTGCTCTCGGCGGCTTCCGAGCCGGCGCCCGTGCAGGAG
>JBEAQW010000378.1:0-10900 GCA_041163725.1 Planctomycetota bacterium | reverse complement strand
TCGCCCGAGCGGGCGTGAGAGAGATCCCCTTTGGCGAGTGCGGAGCAACGCACCGGCTATCGAGATGTCTGTCGTGAGACATCGAGCCGGCCACGACCGTCGCGACGCGCGAGCCACCACCTCGAGAGAGCAGGAGATTGTTCCCGATGAGCCGACTGGCACTCACCAGCGTTGTCTGTCTTCCGTCGCTGTTCGCAGCGATCGCGATGGCGGACGCCCCACTCCGACTGAACGAAGTTCGCCTCGAGCAACCGGGCGCGGACAACGACGAGTACATCGAGATCGCCGGCGCGCCCGGCGAGTCGCTCGCTGGCGTCTCGATCGTTGTCGTCGGCGATGATGACTCGGCGCTGCCCGGACTTCAGAACGGATATGTCGAGCAGGTGATCAACCTCGACGGTCTCTTCGTTCCGGCGAGCGGCTTCTTCGTGGTGGGCAAGAGCTCGCTCTCGCTCGCGATCGCCGATCTCGTCGTGAACACCCTGAACCTCGAGGGTGGCGACAATGTCACCTTCTTCGTCGTGCGTGACTTCACCGGCACGCTCGGCGACAAGCTCGATACGAACGACGACGGCACGCTCGACCTGACGCCGTGGAGTTCCGTGATCTCGAGCCTGTCGGTGCTCGCCGACGCGGCGGCCGACGGCATCAACTCCGACTTCTACTACTCGACGACCACCGTCGGACCATCGGGCGGCTTCGCGCCCGCGCAGGCGTGGCTCTGCTCGAACCAGGCCCAGTGGGTCGCCGGCACCGACGATCCGTTCGTCAGCGGCGCACAGGACTCGCCGGGTGCGGCGAACCAGGCCTGCGCCCTCACCGGCGTCCGCATCAACGAGGCCCGCATCGACGAGACCGGCGCCGACAACAGCGAGTACTTCGAGCTCGCGGGTTCGCCCGGCACCGACCTCGGCGACCTCACCTACATCGTCATCGGCGACGGCACCGCGCTGCAGGGCTCGGGCGTCATCGAGGCGATCGTTCCGCTGACCGGCCAGATCATGCCGGGCTCGGGCTACTTCGTCTGCGCCGAGCCGACCTTCCTCCTCGGCACCGCGGACTTCGTCACCGGCCCGAACGGAATCAACTTCGAGAACTCCGACAATGTCACGCACATGCTCGTGCGCGGCTTCACGGGTGCGCTCGCCACCGACCTCGACACCAACGACGACGGCGTGCTCGACGAGACTCCGTGGTCGGAAATGCTCGACTCGGTCGCCTTCGTGCGTACCAATGCCGCGACGCCCGACGTCGGTACCGAGTGGTGGTACTCGCCGAACCGCGTGGGACCGGACGGCGCCTTCGTGCCTGGCCATGTCTACCGCTGCGAGCCCGATCAGGATTGGCTCATCGGCCTCTTCAACCCGGCCGGTGGCTTCGATACCCCTGGCGCTGCGAACCCGACCTGCACGACCTGCGGCCCCGGTGCCGACAACTGCCACGCGGTCCACGCAACCCCGGGCTGCGTCGACATCAACTGCTGCAACTCGGTCTGCACCATCGATCCGACCTGCTGCTCGGTCGAGTGGGACCAGGCCTGCGTTGATCAGGCGCGCACCTCGTGCCTCGCCGCCGGCCCCGCGCCTGCGGTGGCGTTCAACGAGATCCGTCTCAACGGTCTCGGCGCCAACTTCCCCAACGAGTACATCGAGCTCACCGGAACCCCCGGCACGCTCCTCGACGGTGTGTCGATCCTCGTGATCGGCGATGCCGCGAGCCCGAACGGCGTCATCGAGGCGGTCATCAACCTCAACGGCGTGGCCATTCCGAAGGACGGCGTCTGCCTGATCGCGGAGAGCACCTTCACGCTCGGACTCGCCGACGCGACCCGCGCGATGAACCTCGAGGACGGCGACACCGTCACCTACATGCTCGTGTTCAACTTCACGGGTCTGCCGAACACCGACATCGATACGAACGATGACTGCGTGCTCGACGCGACCCCGTGGGACGCGCTGATCGACAGCGTCTCGATCCTGTCGGGCGACAACCTCTGCGCGTACTCGACGACCACCGTTGGCCCCGACTACTTCGGTCAGCCCGGCCATGTCGTGAAGTGCGAGGACGGCTCGTGGCGGTTCGGCCGCTTCGATCCGGCCGCGGTCGATGGCTTCGATACCCCCGGCACCGCCAACACGGTCTGCCCGCCGGCGTACGCCTGCGGCGATCCGAAGAACGGCGACTGCTTCGTGGTGCACGCGGCCCCCGGCTGCGCGGACGCGGCGTGCTGCGATGCGGTCTGCCGCATCGATGTCACCTGCTGCGAGATCGGCTGGGATGCGAACTGCACCGAGCAGGCCAACCTCCAGTGCTTCACGCCGACGACTCCGCCGGTGGTCGCCATCAGCGAGGTCCGTATCGACGAGAACAGCCTCCTTCCCGACCCGAACGAGTACTTCGAGCTTCGCGGCAACCCGGGTGAGCTCCTCAACGGCCTCACCTACCTCGTGATCGGCGACGGCTCGGCCACGCTTGGTTCGGGTGTCATCGAGTGCTTCGTGAACCTCCAGGGCAACCGCATTCCGGATGACGGCTTCTTCGTCTGCGCGAAGGACTCGCTCACCCTGAACGGTGGCGCCGCGGATCTCAAGACCACCTTCATCCAGTTCGAGAACTCGGACAATGTCACGCACATGCTGGTGTTCGGCTTCACGGGCGCGATCGGCGACGATCTCGACCTGAACGACGACGGCATCCTCGACATCACGCCGTGGACCTCGGTGCTCGACTCGGTGGCCTTCATCGAGAGTGCCCTGATCCCGCCGGTCGGCACGGAGTACGCCTACGGCGACATCCGCGTCGGTCCGGATCCGGCGGGCTTCGTGCCGGCCCAGATCGCCTACTGCCCGTCCACGCTCGTGTGGACGATCGGTCCGTTCGATCTGGCGAACGCTCCGGGCTTCGACAGCCCCGGCGATCCGAACCCCGGCTGCGACTACACCAACCCGTGCCCCGCCGATCTCAACGGCGACGGCCTCGTTGGTTCCGCCGACCTCGCCGCGCTCCTCAACTCGTGGGGTGCGACGGGTGGTGCCGCCGATCTCAACGGTGACGGCACCGTCGGTTCGGCCGACCTCGCGGCCCTGCTGAACTCGTGGGGCTCCTGCCCGTAAGAGTCCGGCATCCTCTCGCTCTCGACACCGGCGGGCGCAAGCCCGCCGGTGTTCTTTTTCGCCCATCGCCCACGACCTCGCGGCCCGGGCTCCATTCCCGACGATCTCCGACGCGTCCCCGCGTATAACACGGTGCATGTACGGGGCGATCCGCGCATTCTCCAACTTCGGACATTCGGTCGCCGTCGCCCTCGACGGCTTCGGTCGATTCGCCTCGTTCTCCGCCATCACCTTCCGCATCGCTGCGCTCGAACCCTCGTCCTGGCTCCGCTGGCGACAGCTCGGGCCACAGCTCTACGCCGTTGGAGCGGCGAGCGTGATGGTCGTCGCGATCACGGGCGCCTTCATCGGCATGATCCTCGCACTCGAGGGCTACGACCAGTTCGCGGCGCTCGGGCAGGAGCAGCAGATGGGTGGCGTCATCAACGCGGCGGTCACGAAGCAGATCGGGCCGGTGCTCGCCGCGGTCATGCTCGCGGGGCGCGTGGGCGGCTCGCTCGCGGCCGAGCTTGGATCGATGCGCGTGACCGAACAGCTCGACGCGATGCGCGCGATGGCGGCGGATCCGATGCGGACGCTCGTGGTCCCGCGTGTCGTCGCGTGCGTGCTCATGACGCCGATCCTCACGATCTACTCGGACATCGTCGGCTCGCTCGGCGCATGGTTGATCGTCACCGCGTACCACGGCGTCACGAACACGGACTACTGGCACTACACCGCGCAGTTCGTCTCATCGTGGGATCCGATGACGGGCGTCGCGAAAAGCGTCTTCTTCGGCCTCGCGATCGGCCTCGTCAGCTGCTACAAGGGTTTCCATTGCGGGGCCGGCGCGACGGGCGTCGGCCGCGCCGCCACCGAGAGCTTCGTCGCAAGCTTCCTCACGATCATCATGATCAACCTCGTGCTCGCGCAGTTCATCGGTGAACTGCAGGGCTGGCTCGATCCGACGAGCATGAAGAACCTCCTTTCCTAGGAGAACGCGATGCGCAGTCCATTCCGCCGCGCCCTGCTCGTGCTGCTCGGGAGCGTCACGGCGTTCGCCGCGATGGCCGCGCTGCAGTCGCCGCCCGCCGCCGTGATGCGCGTGCAGCCGCGTATCCACGAGATCCGGCTCGAGGTCGAGCTGTTCCAGCAGGCTCCGACCGGCGGCAACTACGGCGTGTTCACCGATCCCACGGGCCAACGCCGGACCTACGCCAAGACCGAGCCGACCTATCGAGCCAACGGAGTCTCGCTGGGTGTTCCGGTGCTCGTCCGCACGAGCTGGTGCGACACCGACTTCACGAAGATCGGTCTCCGCGGCTCGGTCGACGGCAAGGAGTATCCGGTCGATCCCGCGCGCGCGTTCCAGCGCGCCGCGTCCGGCCCGCAGGCCGTCATCCGCTTCGATCTGCCGTTCGAGCGCGGCGTCGCGGAGACGATCACCACGCGCGTGACCTACCAGGTGCAGCGCTGGGAACTCCGCGTCGACGAGGCCGCGGCGGCGAAGGTCACCTGGCCGCGCGAATGGGACGACGGACTCGATCGCTTCCTTCGCAAGGAACCCGGCATCGATCCGACCGATGCGCGCATCAAGTCGCTCGCCGAGGAAGCCACCCCCGGTGGCCCGCGATCGGTCGGCCCGTACATCGCGGTCCGCAACGCGGTCGCGAAGTTCGCGAAGGGCTGGCGCGTCACGAACTCGGGCACGAGCATCTACGGACAGAAGGGCGCGCTGCGCGGCATCAACTTCACCGATGGAGCGTGGGGACTCGAGGCAGGCGGTACGCCCGTCGAGCTCGCAGCGGCATGCACGGCGGCGATCCGCTCACTCGGCGTGCCCGCGCGGATCGTGTACTGCCTGCAGGGGAAGAGCAGCCGCAGCAAGTCCGGCTCCTCGGGCACCTCCGGCTGCCAGTTCCGGATGATCGGCGAGTTCTTCATTCCCGACATCGGATGGATTCCGTTCGACCCGCTGCTCATGCGCCAGACCTCCGGGCAGACGGCCTCGAGTGGATCCATCAAGGGATTCGCGAATGTGCCCGATCTGCACGAGGCGCTTCCGCTCGCGCACACGCTTGTTCCGGAGGGATTCGTGAAGGCGGATCGCTTCGCGCTCTGGGGCTGGACGGGAGGCGTGACCGTCGACGAGGAGACTGCGGTGACGCGGATCGGCTTCGAGGACTCGAGTCGCGGCAACGGCAAGACGCCTTCGATGCCCGCTCCGGTCCGCGACGACGCCCGCTAGCGCGGTGGAAGGCGGTTTCGGAGTTCGGCCTTTGCGGCCTTCGCGGGCCGATCCGCCCGTTTCCCGACCGAAGCACGCCGATTGCGCCCCACAGCCTTTCTTCGAAGGCGCGGGATTCGCATGCTTCCTTCATGATCAATTCACTGCCATGCCCCCCTCCAGGGGGCGAAGGCACGGAGGCTGATCCCGGATTCGACCGGGATGGCCGTGCCTTCACGCCCGGACGAGACTGTCCGTGGCTCACATCGGATCCGCAGCTCAGGGCTGCAATGAATGCGGACCGCAACCAAGCCAAGCAGCAGGACCAGTTCGAGGACTGTCCATTCGGTGGCGATGAGCACACGCGCATCGCCAACGAGATCACCTGGCTCGTTCGACGAGGCGGGTGACGAAGTGTGCGCTGACGGGTGATGGCATCGCGTCCCGACGCCTGCCCGGGGTCAGAGCCGTTCAGGCGAACCCACGGGACCGCAACCACCGACGCGCTTCGCGGTGCGCATGCGCGTGAAGCTCGGCGGTACGCTCCGGAGTGCGGGCATAGCCCCCCGCAAGCAGGAGACAGAGCGGGGTGGATTGGGCCGCGACCGTTTCGATCACGAAACGGTCGCGGCTGGTAAGGCCGGGTTCGGTCAAGCCGAGCCGCCCGAACCGATCCCCCGCCACGACATCCACTCCAGCGAGATAGAAGACGAGATCCGGTCGAAAGCGATCGAGGATCGCCGGCAGGTGCTGCGCGAGCAACGCGAGGTACTCGGCGTCACCGCATCCGTCGTCGAGCGGAACATCGAGCGTCGAGGGCGGCTTGCGCATCGGGAAGTTCCGCGCACCGTGCATCGAGAAGGTGAAGGTCGCCGGATCGTCGGCGAAGATCGCGGCGGTGCCGTTTCCATGATGCACATCGAGATCGCAGACGAGCACACGCCCCACCTCGCCCTCCTGGCGCAGCCACCGTGTCGCGATGGCAACATCGTTGAGCATGCAGTATCCCTCGCCCATGTCGGCGAGGGCGTGATGCGTCCCACCCGCGAGGTTGGCGGCGATCCGCTCGGGCGTCTCGATCGCGGCGATCGCGGCGTCGATGGTGCCCTGGACTGCGAGCCGCGACCGCCGGAGGAGCGCCGGGCTCCATGGCATGCCGATCCGACGCTCCTCGGAGGCTGAGAGCGCGCCATGCCGAAGCCTGTCGAGATAGCCCGCCTCGTGGACGAGGCCGAGCACTTCCCAGTCGGCCTCCTCGGGCCGACTCACCTCGGTCGGAGAAAGCAGGCGTTCCTCCACGAGGCGATCGTGGAGGAGCGCGTACTTCCGCATCGGGAACGCGTGCCCCTCGGGCAGCGGGACGACATAGTCTGGGTGGTAGCTGACGCGCACGGGTGCAGCCCGTCGCCTACAGCCGCGCCACGAGCGCCTCGGCGAACTCCATCGTGCCGAGCGAACCGCCGAGATCGCGCGTGGTCGCGCCTTCGGCGAGCGCGCGGTCGTAGGCGTTGCGGATGCGCGTGGCTGCATCGCGGAAACGCTGCTCGCCCCGCTGCGACGCGAGCCAGTTCAGCATCATCACGCCCGACATGATCAGTGCGAGCGGATTCGCGACGCCCTTGCCCGCGATGTCGGGCGCCGAGCCGTGGACCGCCTCGAACACAGCGCCCTTCTCTCCGATGTTCGAACCCGGCGTGACGCCAAGGCCACCGACGAGTCCGGCGCAGAGGTCGCTCATGATGTCGCCGTAGAGGTTCTCGGCGAGCACCACATCGAACCGGGTCGGATCCTGCACCATCTTCATGCAGGCGGCGTCGACGATGACCTCCTCGTACTCGATGTCACGGTACTGCTCGTCGTGCACCTCGCGCGCGCACCGGATGAAGAGCCCGTCGGTGAGTTTCATGATGTTCGCCTTGTGGAACACGCTGACCTTGCGGCGACCGCGCTCGCGCGCGTAGCGGAACGCGTAGTCGGCGATCCGGCGCGAGGCCGTCTCGGTCGCGACCTTGATGCTCGTGCAGACGCCCTTCGCGATCTCGTTCTCGATGCCCGCGTAGAGGCCCTCGGTGTTCTCGCGGACGATGACGAGGTCGACATCGCGGTAACGACTCTCCACACCGGGCATGGTGCGGATCGGGCGCACGGCGGCGTAGAGATCGAGCGTCTTCCGGAGGAGCACATTCACCGAGCGGAAACCGGTGCCGACGGGCGTCGTACAGGGCCCCTTCAGCGCCACGCCGTACTCCGCGATCAGGTCCAGGGTCGACTGGGGGAGAAGCTGCTTCTCGCCCGCGGCGAGCGCCGCCTCGCCCGCGTGGCGGACGGTCCAGCGTATATCCGCTCCCGCGGCATCGATCACGCGCTGGGCCGCCTCGGCGACCTCTGGGCCGATTCCATCACCCGGGATCATCACGACATTCGTCGACATGGCATTCCTATCGGATTCGCTGCGAACTCCCGATCGGGGAACGGTCCCGACCGAAGGACGGAGGATAGCGCGACTCGAAAAACGCTGCGGGGCGGCGCGTGCCGCCCCGCAGTTCAGTTCAATGATCGACCGCGAAGAGCCGAACGGATGCCGCTCCGCGCAGGTCGCAGACTCGTCGGACCGTCAGCCGCCGACATTCTCGCCGCTGACGACCACCGAACGGGCGGGGATCTTCAGCTTCGTGCCGATCGCGAGCCTGTCGGCGTCGATGCCGGGGTTCGCTTCCTTGATCGTCTTCCAGTACTTCGAGTTGCCGTAGTACTTCTTCGCGATCGCAGAGAGCGTCTCGTTCTTGGCGACGACATGGATGCCGCCGGTGCTCGGCGAGACCGCAGGCGAGGTGGTTCCGCCGGTGGTAGTCGGCTTCGTGCCGCCAGTGGACGATCCACTCGAAGTCCCGGTGGAGGCGACGGTGGTCGCCGGCGGAATCACGAGCTTCGTGCCGACCTTCATCATCTTGGGCTCGATGGTCGGGTTGGCCTGCGAGATGCGCTTCCACTGCGAACCCGAACCGTAGATGGCCTTGGCGATGGACTCGAAGGTGTCGCCGGCCTTGACGATGTAGGTCGAGGGAGTGGTTGCGGTCGACGCGGTGGTGGTCGTGGGTGCCGTCGTGGGTGCCGTCGTCGGGGCGGTTGTCGCGGGCTTCGCGGCGGGCGCGGCGCCCGTCTGCTCACCGGCCGCCACCTGGGTCGGGCTCGACGCAGACTTCGGCGTGATGGGCGCGCCGGCGTCCTGCGAACTGGTCGCACCGAGCGCGAGTCCGTTGCTGAACGGTCGGGCGCCACCGGGGGCCGCTCCACTCGGCGGAAGCGTCGATGGAGCGTCCTGCGCGTCGGAGAGGCCAACGGTCCCGCCAGTGGCGGGCTTGGTGGAGTCGACTCCACCCGTGGTGCCGGCGCCGCCCTGCTGGGCGAGCTGGTTGCGCTGCATAAGCGCATCGAGATTCGGCGTCCCGGTCTGCGATCCAGTCGTGGAAGATCCAGTCGTGGACGAACCCGAGGCCCCGGCCCCGGCGGGAGGAAGCGTGCTCGGGCGGGGTGAATCCGTGGCCGACGAGAGCCCGCTCGATCCGCTCGTACCCGCAGGGGAACGGGTGGTACCGGAGGGGGCAGGCGGCACGAAGGCGTAGTAGAGGCCAGCGGCTGCCAGAAGGACGACGAGAACGATAGTGGCGATCTTGGTACCGGTCGGCATTGTTTGCTCGATTGCAGGGCGACGGTATCGCAAGTGCGGACGAGTCTCGTGCTCCGGCATCCGTTCCGGCGACGACTCGTGGGATGTACTCGAAACGACGCGGTACGAAACCGCGCGTCTGCTCGAGAAGCCGGCATCGGATGCATCGAGGAAGCCGCGCCCTGGAGGCGCGACCCCGAGATGAATGCGATGCACGCGAAGCACGGAAAACAGGGCATTTGCGGCACATCGCTCGCCGCGGCCACCCAGCTGCCGTACCTCTCTCGCAGACCTTTCACCGACACATGACCCAACGGCCTGCAGCACCGTCACACGGACGACGCGCGATGCACGCTCGCTGACTCACTGATGCGCGAACGACTCACGCAACCGGAGCGGGAGTTGCGGCGACGGGCGCGATCGCGGCCTTCGCACGCTGCTCCTCTTCCTCGCGGCGACTATACACCAGCGGCGCGGCGATCGCCACCGAGCTGAAGCAGCCCGCGACCAGACCGATGAAGAAGGAGTACGCGAAAGGCCGGATGCCCGTACCACCGAGCACGATCAGCACGACGACCGTCACGAGGGTGGTACCGGTCGTGAGCAGGGTTCGGCTGAAGGTCTGGTTGATGGAGAGGTTGACCGTCTCGCGGCTGATCCAGGCGCGCTTCCCGCGGTTCTCACGGACGCGGTCGAGGATGACGATCGTGTCGTTCAGCGAGTAGCCGATGATCGCGAGGAGGCCCGCGACGACATTCAGATCGATCCGGTACTCCTCGATGAAGAGGGCCGAGCCGAAGCCGGTCGAGGCCGCGGGAATCGAGATCGAGAGGAAGCCGAGGCAGACGATGACATTGAAGGTCACGCCCACCACGGTCGCGGTCGAGAAGCGGAAGCTGCCGAACCGCACCCAGATGTAGGCGAGCATGCCGATCAGGCTGAGGACGACCGCGGCGACCGCGCTGGCGGCGAGGTTCTCCGCGACCACCGGCGAGAAGGTCGAGACCTGGTCGAGGCTGGCCTCCTGCGTCAGTGCCTCGCGGACGAGTGTCCACTCGGGCTTCGCGAGTCCGCGATCCCAGGTGTCGATGTCGACGAGGGTGCTGCTCAGATCAGGATCCGAGACCATGACGACGACGGCACGCTGCGCACCGCTCGGCACGGCCGGATCGACCGGATCGATGCCGATGACGCGGGTGGCGCGGGCGGCGGTCGACGACCAGTCGGGCTGCGAGCGCATGCGCTTGATGCGTTCCTCGACATCGGTGGGCTTGACCGGGGTCGCGATGTTCTCGATCAGGATGGCCACGCCGCCGCGGAACTCACCGACCGGCTCCGCCGCCACATCGGGACGCCCGATCGACGCACCGACAAGCAGCTTCTCGAGCGGCCGGGTGACCGCCGTGTGGTCGGCCGACTCGGAGTTCGAGAACGAAAGCGGCAGGCGCACATCGAGGTCGCCCGCGAACTCGCGCACGACCGCACCGACGATGTCGCGGGAGATGGTCGACTCGTCGAATCCTTCGGGAAGGCGCGTCGGGTTGCCGACGCGGATCTGGAAACTCGATGCCAAACCCTCCGCGCTCGCCTCGCCGACGCGCAGCACATTGGCGCTGCGGAGCTGCTCGATCGAGATGTTGCCGTCCGCCCGCTCGCCGATGGCGCGGACGCGCTTCTCGACCGCCTCGCGACCGAGGCCGAGACGGCCTTCGCCCGCGTCGGGCTCTCCGGCCTTGGCCATGCGCGTCGACAGCGTCATGGCGACGCCGCCGCGGAACTCCGTCTCGAAGATATCGTTGCCGCGGACCGCCACCGAGATGATGGCGCCAGCCGCGAGCACCGCGCTGACTCCGAAGAGGATCGGACGCAGGCTGATCCAGTCGACGCTCGGACGAAGCAGCCGACCGAGCGCGG
>JBEAQW010000377.1:0-9753 GCA_041163725.1 Planctomycetota bacterium | reverse complement strand
AGCGCGAGATGATCCGACGCTTCGACGGCTGGAGCGAGCGAGCGCCGCTTCTCATGCCTCTCGCCGCGGTGCTGCCCGCGGATGCACATGCCGAACTGACCCGGATGGTCGACGAGTACTGGAGCGCGTGGCTCGCATCGGAGGCAGGCACGGGCAACCGTGCCAAACCCGCCGAGCTCGAGCGCCGGCTCGCAGCGCAACTCTTCCGCGGCGAACTCACGGCCGTCCACAACGCCGCGCTCCGCCCGCTGCAGCAGCGGCTCGACCGCATCTACGAGGTGGCCGAGGTCACCGACGAGCAGCGCGCCGTCATCCGCGAAGCGGTGATCGCGCATGTGAAGTCGACGCGACTCCGGCAGGACGCCGATGCGCGGCTCGCACTCTCGCGCGCGATCCTCGCCGTGCTCGACGACACGCAGAAGGAGCGGATCCTCGCCGCGGCGCTCGCGGGATTCTGAGTGCGGGTACGCCGACGGCCGTGACCGTGTTCCACGCGCGTCTTCGCTTCAAGGCCGCACTCAACCAGAGGGTGGACAGCCGCGCGGCATGGTCCACGCGGACCATCGGCATCGCCGGCCCCCGGCTGGTTCGCGCCGCCTCGGGCACGGGCTCGTGCGAGAGGGGCTCGGTCAGCGGGCTGCGGATGGACCAACCTCCTGCTGCCCCTGCGGAGCGGAAGGACAGCGCCCCGGCTCGTGGCCGGGGCGCATCATCCGTTTGCATCGCGTCATCGACCGCGCCGCTCAGGCGAGTTCGAAGCGGTCGAGGTTCATCACCTTCGTCCACGCCGAGACGAAGTCGCACACGAACTTCTCCTTCGCGTCGTCCGAGGCGTACACCTCGGACAGGGCGCGGAGCTCGGAGTTCGAGCCGAACGCGAGATCGACGCGCGTCGCCGTCCACTTCGCCTGGCCGCTCGCACGGCAGCGCCCGTTGAAGATCTCCTCGTCGGCCGACGCAGGAGTCCACTCCGTGGCGATGTCGAGGATCTCGACGAAGAAGTCGTTCGTCAGGCGGCCCGGCGTCTTCGTGAGCACGCCGAGCGGCGAGCCATCGAAGTTGGCACCGATCGCGCGCATGCCTCCGACGAGCACCGTCATCTCCGGCGGGGTCAGCGTGAGGAGATCGGCCTTGTCGACGAGCAGGTGCTCGGCGCGCCGCGGCAGGCTGTGCGCGAGGTAGTTGCGGAAGCCGTCGGCGACGGGCTCGAGGTACTTGAAGCTGTCGGCATCGGTGTGCTCGGCCGTCGCGTCGGTACGGCCCGGCGTGAACGGCACGGTGACGGCGACGCCCGCATCCTTCGCGGCCTTCTCGATTCCGGCGCAACCGCCGAGCACGATGAGGTCCGCAAGCGAGATCTGCTTCCTGCCGCCCGAAGCGTTGAACTCGGCGCGGATCTTCTCGAGCGCGCCGAGGACGATCGCGAGTCCGGCGGGGTTGTTCGCCTTCCAGTCCTTCTGCGGTGCGAGGCGGATGCGCGCGCCGTTGGCGCCACCACGCTTGTCGGTGCCGCGGAAGGTCGACGCCGAGGCCCACGCCGTGACGACGAGCTGCTGCACGGTGAGCCCCGACGCGACGAGCTTCGCCTTCAGTGCGGCGATGTCGTCGGCCGTGACGAGCTCGTGCGCGACCGCGGGAACCGGGTCCTGCCAGATCAGATCCTCGGACGGCGCGAGGGCGCCGAGGTAGCGCGAGCGCGGTCCCATGTCGCGGTGCGTGAGCTTGAACCACGCGCGCGCGAACGCGTCGGCGAAGGCCGCCGGGTCCTTGTGGAACCTGCGCGAGACCTTCTCGTACGCCGGATCCATGCGCAGCGCGAGATCGGTGGTCAGCATGATGACCGTCTCGCGCTTCGATGCATCGTGCGCGGCGGGCGCGGTGACGCTGGTTCCCTTCGGCACCCACTGGTGCGCGCCGGCCGGGCTCTTCGTGAGTTCCCACTCGTTTCCGAAGAGCGTGTCGAAGTAGCCGTTGTCCCAGGCGGTCGGGTTCGGGGTCCACGCACCCTCGAGACCGCTGGTGATCGTCGCGGCGCCGTTGCCGGTTCCGAACGAGTTCCGCCAGCCCAGTCCCATCTCATGGAGCGGAGCGCCCTCGGGCTCCGCACCGACATGCTTCGATGGATCGGCCGCGCCGTGCGTCTTGCCGAAGGTGTGGCCACCCGCGATGAGGGCCACCGTCTCCTCGTCGTTCATCGCCATGCGCGCGAAGGTCTCGCGGATATCGCGTGCCGATGCGAGCGGATCGGGATTCCCGTTCGGTCCCTCGGGGTTGACATAGATGAGGCCCATCTGCACGGCCGCGAGCGGATTCTCGAGGTTGCGCTCGCCGGTGTAGCGCTCGTCGCCGAGCCAGCTCTTCTCGGCGCCCCAGTAGGTCTCGTCGGGCTCCCAGCAGTCGGCGCGTCCGCCCGCGAAGCCGAAGGTCTTGAAGCCCATCGACTCGAGCGCGACATTGCCCGCGAGGATCATCAGGTCGGCCCACGAGAGCTTGCGGCCGTACTTGCGCTTGACGGGCCAGAGCAGCCGGCGCGCGCGATCGAGGTTCGCGTTGTCGGGCCAGCTGTTCAGCGGCGCGAACCGCTGCATGCCCGCTCCACCGCCACCGCGGCCGTCGGTGACGCGGTAGGTGCCGGCGCTGTGCCACGCCATGCGGATCATGAACGGGCCGTAGTGGCCGTAGTCGGCGGGCCACCACGACTGCGAATCGGTCATCAGCGCGCGCAGGTCGGCGCAGACGGCGTTCAGGTCGAGCGACTTGAACTCCTTCGCGTAGTCGAAGCCGGCGTGCATCGGGTCGGCCTTCTCCGAGTTCCGCTTGAGCGGGGAGAGATCGAGCTGGTGCGGCCACCAGTCCCGGTTGTAGGTTCCCTGGGAGATGTTCTTGATGAAGCCACCTGCGAAGGGACACTTGGCGACGCTCGACATGCTTTCGACTCCTGTAGATTTCGAGAGGGGCGGAGAGGGTAGCAGGTCCGTCGCATCCATGGCCATGCTGCGGCTGCGCCTCGACGCCGTGATCGGGGAGGCTTCCGCGCGCTCTCGGGGGAACCGGTCGCGGGCGATGCGTTCACCGATGCCATCGAAACGGACCGATGAACGGGCGTGATGCTCAGACCATCCGCGCCGCACCGGACACCGACGATCTCACGCGCCGCGTGGCTCTGCGTCGCCGTCGGTGCGATCATGCTCGGGCTCGCATCGCGGAGATTCGGCGCGTCGCTGCCGCCGTTCCTTGCGGCGCACTCGGGAGACACGCTGTGGGCGCTGCTCGTGTTCGCGCTGACAGGACTTCTGGCCCCCCGCGCTCCCATCGGAAGACGCGCGGTCGCCTCGCTCGCATTCGCGTTCGCCATCGAGTGCAGCCAGCTCTTCCACGCCGAGTGGATCGACGCGATCCGCGCGACCACGCTCGGCGCGCTCGTGCTCGGGCACGGATTCCTATGGTCCGATCTCGCCTGCTACACGGTGGGCGTCGCGGCCGGCGCAGCGATGGCCGTCGCGATGGAGCGCTTCGCCGCGCGGCGAGCGTGAGCGGGCGTCACACCGCGACCGCGCCGTACTGCGCGCGGTAGGCGGCGATGCGTTCGCGGTCATCGGCGGTGAGCCGCTCGCCGAGATGCTCGACGACCTCGTCGATCGTCACGATCGCCGCCGTCGGCATCGCGAACTCCTCGCCCACATCGGCGAGCGCCGTGCGCGACGACGCCTCGCTCGCGCGCTCCTGCCGGTCGACCGACACGACGAGTCCCGCGAGCGAGATGTCGGCCGCCGCGCGAAGGATCGGCACGGTCTCGCGAATCGAGGTGCCTGCGGTCGTGACATCCTCGACGATGAGCACGCGGTCGCCGTCCTTGAGCTTGCGCCCGACGAGCAGGCCGCCCTCGCCGTGGTCCTTCGCCTCCTTGCGGTTGAAGCAGAACTCGACCTCGCGGCCCCGCTCGGCGAACGCCATCGCGACGGCGACAACCAGCGGAATGCCCTTGTACGCTGGGCCGAACAGGCAGTCGAACCCGTCGGGGAACGAGCGTTCGATCGCATCGGCGTAGGCCCGGCCGAGCTTCGCCAGCTGCACACCCGAGCGGTACTTGCCCGTGTTGACGAAGTACGGCGTCTTGCGCCCGCTCTTGGTGGTGAAGTCGCCGAAGGTGAGGACGCCCACCTCGAGCATGAAGTCGATGAACTGACGCTGGTAGCCGTGCATGCGGTGATCGTACCCACTCGGCGGGATGCTTCGCAGCGAACCGTCCGCGACCTCCTTGCGCCTCGGCGGAACGGCGGCACACTTCGGCGATGTCGCCGCCGCCCCTACCGATCCTCCTTCTGCTCGGCATGGTCGCCTGCGCGGCGACCGCGCGGAGCGCTTGTGCGCGACCGGGGGATCCACCGCAACCGCTGGCGCACCTCATCGCACCCGACGCCGCGCAGGGCGACGAGGCCGGGCGCGCGATCGCGGCGGCTGGACGACGCATCCTCGTCGGCGCGCCGTCAGGCAATCCGAATGGCGTCGTGAACCAAGGCTCCGCGTGGGTGTACCGGCTCGAGCCGGATGGCTCGTGGGTACCCGAGTCGCGGCTGCTCGATCCGAGCGGTGCGGCCGACCACGAGTTCGGCTTCTCCGTCGCGATCGACGATCTCGGCGACGGCCAACTCGTCGCGGCGATCGGTGCCTGGCGGAAGCCCAACGGCGCGATCGTCGGCGCGGGCGGCGCATCGATCTTCCGCTTCGCGAACGGCCGATGGATGCACGAGGCGAACATCGCGGCGAACGACCCTTCGGCGAACGCCGAGTTCGGTCGCAGCATCGCCGTGCGCGGCGACACGGTGCTCGTCGGTGCGTGGCGCGCCGGGCTCTCCTCGCACGGAGCCGCGTATGTGTTCCGGCGCCAGGCGAGCGGCGCGTGGACGCAGACGCAGAAGCTCGTGCCGCCGGGCAACGCGTTCGGAGACCAGCACGGAACGACCATGGCGCTCGACTCCATGGGCGACCGCGCGATCATCGGCGCGTGGGGCGACGACGCGGCCGCGACGAACGGCGGCGCGGCGACGACCTGGACGCGCAATGCTGCGGGCAGTTTCGTCTACGAGGCGCAGCTCGTCGGCGCCGATGTCGCGGCGAGCGATGAGCTCGGCCGCGGCGTTGCGATCGACGGGGATCTCGCCGTCGTCGGCTCGTGGCCGTTCTTCGGCGACGGGATCGGGAAGGCGTATGTGTTCCGGCGCATCGGGAACGCGTGGATCGAGGAAGCGAAGCTCACCGCACCCGACGGTCTCACCGACGACTACTTCGGCTTCTCCGTCGCCGTCGAGCGGGGCGACGATGCACTCGGGCTCGGCGATCGCATCGCGTGCGGAGCATGGGCCGACGACATCGCGGGCGTCACGAACCAGGGTTCCGTGTGGCTCTTCGAGCGGACCAGCGCGAAGGCGAACGGCGGATGGAGCGCAACCGCGCAGCTCACCGCAGCCGACGGCGAGGCGAGCGACTACTTCGGCTTCTCCCTCGCGTGGCTCTGCGACCTGCTCGCCGTCGGGGTCCGCTTCGACGACACGAACGGGACGCTCACGACCGGCAGCGCGCGCGTGTGGTGGGCGGCCGATCCCGATGACGACGGCAGGCCCGACGCATGCGCGCAGGCGGCAATGGCCGCCGATCTCGATGGGGACGGTCTCGTCAACGCATCCGACCTTGCGATCCTGCTCGACGGCTGGGGCGGCTCCGGCGCCGCCGATCTCGATGGCGATGGAACCGTCGGCGCGGCCGACCTCGCGATGCTGCTCGATGCGTGGGGATGACGGAGTCGGACGAAGCGAGGTGACTTCACCGAAGCGCCCCGCACGGTCACGCATCCCAGCCGAACGGGCGGCCGAGCAGCTCCTCGAGCCGCCGGTTGTGCGGGCGATAGCGCTCACGCAGCGCGTCGCGAAGCGCGGGCGAGAGCCCGGCGGGATCGCCTTCGCCCTGGTTCCGCAGGGGAAGCTCGCCCGTGATCGGGGTGGAGAGTCCGAGGAATCCAGCGATCGCCTTCAGCGCGATCCGCTCGGCGCCGCAGAGTTCCTCGAACGAGACGACGAGCACGCGCTCGCGACCGAGCGCGTCGAACCACCGTTCGAGCTGCTCGGCGTAGCACCCGCGTGCGAAGTACGAGTGCTGCCGGTGCGCGAGCGGATCCTCCGCGAGGCGTGCCGCCTCCCGCGCAAGGGCCTCGTCGAAGGGAAGCGGTTCGAAGCCGAAGCGAACGGCATGGCGGTAGTGGCTCCATGCGCGCGCGACGGGATCACGCAGGATCGCGACGGCATGGACGCCGGGCAGCAACCGCGCAGCGTTCACGGGCGCCTGGGGATGGAAGATGTAGTACGGCGTCGACTCGCCCGCCCACCGTGCGCGCTTCGCCGCAAGCGCGCCCCCGAGCGGCAGGAACGCACGGTGCCGCATCGTCGACGGGCGCTCGCGCACGAGTTCGTTGCACTCCTTGATGCGCGACATCGCGATCTCGGGATGTCCCGCGAGCAGCGAGTGCAGCGAGGTCGTTCCGGCCTTCTGGGCGCCGATCACGAGCAGATTCGGCCGCATCCGCAGCGGCGCCGTGAGAAGCGCGCTCCATCCCGGACGCGGGAAACCGGTCGCGACCTGTGGAGCTGCGGCGGAGGGCATACCGAGATGCTAACTTCCGCACCCGTGTCCTGGCCCTGGAATCGTCGCACAACCCCCGCTTGCCGATTCGCGATCCTCTTCCCTGGACGCACCGGAAGCTCGTTCCTCGTGTCATGCCTCGACGCGCATCCACAGGTCGTCGCCGAGGGCGAGCGACTCGTCCGGCTCGACGCCCGTGCGCAGCAGGCGTGGCTCACCGAGTTCTACGACCAGGCGCGACCGAAGCCGGTGCGCGCCGTCGGTTTCAAGACCAAGCTCAAGGATGTCTGGGATCACGGCGCGTTCGCGGACTTCCTCCGCTCGCGGGAGATGCGGATCGTGTCGCTGCGACGACGCAACATGGTGAAGCTCGCGGTCTCGACCCTGAACGCACGGCGGATCCACGCGCTGACCGGCCGCTGGAACCGCTCGGCCGACGCGCCGCAGCTCGGACCGCTCGAGACGAGCCCCGAGGAACTCGGCGCGATGGTCGCGCGATGCATCGCGGCGCAGCGGGAGGTCGACGCGTATGTAGGCGCGCTCGGACTTCCGAGCCTCGCGCTCGACTACGAGGAGTTGCTGGCCGACCGGAGCGCGTGGCTTGCGCGCGTGACGGACTTCCTCGGGGTCGACTCGATGCCGCTCGCAGGCACCATCGAGAAGACGACCGACGACGACCTGCGCGTCGCGCTCGCCGACTTCGACCGGCTTCGCGCGCACTTCGCATCCGAATCCTTCGCGGCGGACTTCACTTCCTGAGGCGCATCCGCAGCCGGATCCCCGCCCACCAGAGACGCAGACGCTCGCGGCGGATGGCGGATGAGAGCGCCGCGCGATGCGCAGGCACGCGCTCGATGCGGCGCGAGAGCCAGTCGAGGTACCGACGCCGCGCCGCGAGATGCCGTCCGCTCCGATGCGCCTGGTGCACGCACGACTCTTCGTGCTGGCGGTAACGGTGCTGCACCTCGCCGCTGATGTAGACCGGCCCCTCGAGGAAGAGCTTCGCGAAGAAGACCTGGTCCTCGTACATGTCGCGGAACTCGTCCTCGAAGCCACCGATCGCGTCGAGCGCCGCGCGACGGACGAGCGGCGACTGCGGCGTCGCGCTCGTGCGCGCGAGATAGACGGGGAGAAGGCCGGGTGGTGGATGAAGCCGGTCGAGCTCGATCCCGAGATCCTGCACGGTATCGGGGCGCGAACCGCTCCACGCATGCCAGCGCAGGTTCGGTCCGATCACGGCATTGGCCTCGGGATACCGCTCGAGCAGCGATGCCTGCGAGGCGAGCTTCGCCGGCAGCATGCAATCATCGTGGTCGAGGAAGGTGACGAACTCGCCGCGCGCGTGGGCGATGCCGAGGTTGCGCGATGCGCTCATCCCGCGGTTCTCGCCGCCCTCGTGGCGGAGAAGACGGAATCGCCCGGGCTCGCGCTCGACGAATCGCGCAACGACCTCGCGGCTGCCGTCGCGCGAACCATCGTCGATGACAAGCACCTCCCAGTCGTCGAACGACTGTGCGCGCACGCTCTCGAGCGCTTCCGCGAGGAACCGCTCTCCATCGCGGACGATCACGACGACGGACACCCGCGGCGACCCGGTCATGGACGCGCCCCGCTTGCGCTCCAGCGGCCGCGCGCGTCGTAGCCGAGCCGCTCCATCGCCTCGCGCGTCTCGCGCCAGACCCGCCATCGATCGAGCGGACCAAGTTCCGCGCGCGCGGACGCCTTCGACATCCCGCGTTCACCTGCGTCCCGGCGGAAACCCTCGGGCTCGGGCGGCGTGCGGGCGAGATCGCCCGTTCCGACGAACGGCGCGTCGCCACGCCGCGCGGTTGCGAGGCACGCAGCGCGCGCCTCGGCATCTCCTTCGAGTCCGACGAAACGCCAGAGCGCCGCGAGCACGGGGTCGGGGTCGGCGAGCAGTTCCTCGTAGCGCACCTGATGCACCGGCAGACGGCATCGCTCGACGGCCTCGACATGCGTCCGCCAGATCCGCGCGGCCACCATCGCGCTCCGCGGCGCCCAGTCGCTCCCCCACGAGGTGTGTCGCGCCGCGAGAAGCGACTCGCACACGGCGCGGCTGTCGCGCACGACATGCACCACGCGCGCCGCAGGCAGGACCTCCGAGATCACATCGAGCCAGAGCGCGTGGTCGGGAGTCTTCTCGACGAGCATGTCCGCACCCGGCGCGGCCTCGAGCACGCCGCCCATCGTCTCGATCCAGAGCGCGCGGAGGCGGGCGATGAGCGCGTCGCGCTTCCAGTAGCAGGCGAGACCGTGCGGACGCCCGAGCGCGCGCTTGCGGTCGAAGTCGCGGAGGGCCTGGCCGAACGACGCGAAGAAGTGCGACTCCTGTCCGCCGCATACGCGCGGATCGGCGAGCAGCGTGCGCTGGACGAGCGTGGTGCCGCTTCGGGGTGCGCCGACGATCAGGATCGGCGCACACGAACGCGATTCGATCTGATCCATGTCGGAGGCGGCCTGCACAGCGACGAGTATACATTTCCAGAAACACCGCTCCAACGCGACCCGCATCCGCAGGCTTCGATGCAGCGAAGCGGACCCCATGCACGACTCGTTCGACAGCAGGCACTTCCGTCCGTGGATGCGCACCTGGCTCATGGCCGCCGCGATCTACAACCTCCTCTGGGGAGCCTGGGTTGTTCTCGCCCCCGACGCGTTGTTCTCGCTCGTCGGCATGGAGCCGCTCGCCGGACCCGGCCGCGGTATCTGGCAGTGCCTCGGCATGGTGATCGGTGTCTTCGGCATCGGCTACTGGTGCGCGAGCCGCGATCCGGTCCGACATTGGCCCATCGTCCTCGTCGGCATGCTCGGCAAGCTCTTCGGACCGATCGGGTTCGTGTGGACCGCGTCACGCGGCGAGATCCCGTGGTCGTTCGGCGTGACCATCCTCCCGAACGACCTGCTCTGGTGGATTCCGTTCGTGCTCATCCTGCGCGCGGCCTGGCGGCGCTGACGCGCCACCGACCCGGGTTCAGGGCTCGATCCAGCTTCCGCTCCATCCACCCTGCTCGCTGCGTACGAAACGCGCGCGACGATGCCCCTCGCTCGCGAGATGGAGCCAGTCGATCGACCGCGCGTGGGTGAGCACGATGCCGAAGT
>JBEAQW010000376.1:0-8069 GCA_041163725.1 Planctomycetota bacterium | reverse complement strand
CGGGTTTGAGGGGTCGCTCGCCACGGTGTACGGGACAGATCGGTGGGCGGATCTACCTGAAGATTGGACGCTGCATTTCCACATCGAGTGGTCCGCCGACTGCAACTCAGACGGCATCGTCGACTTCGGGCAGATCCGCTCAGGCGAGCTCGACGACGCGAACGCAAACAACATCCCCGACTGCTGCGAGAACGGCACCATCTGCGGCTGCCCCGCCGACATCGTGCAGGACGGCATCGTGAACGGCGTCGACCTCGCCGCGGTGATCAACGCGTGGGGCACCGACGGAGGCAAGCTGCCGCGCTGCGATGTGAACCATGACGGAATCGTCGACGGCGCCGACCTGGCGCAGGTCCTCGGCTCGTGGGGCACATGTCCGTGATGGAATGAAGGCGGGCCGCCCGGATCGGGCGGCCCGCGTCGTTCATGCATCGGCTGCTTGGGGCTAATGCGACTGGTTGTAGAGCGTGATGTAGCACCAGCGCTCGTGGTTGCTCATCGGACACAGCGAGACATAGAGCGTGAAGCTCGCCACCGAGTCCTGCAGGCCGTCACCGTTCTGCAGCCATCGCACATAGTCGGGATGCACGACGGTGGCGTAGAGCCGGATCAAGTGCCTCGGAATCAGGATCTGGCCATCCTCGACCGACGGCGGTGGCACGGCGGGCGAGTCGGCGCGCACAGGTACGAACACGAGGCTCGCAAGAAGGCACGCGGAGAAGAGCATGAGGGTTCGCTTCATGGACGCCCCCCTTCTCGCCCGGCGTAGAGCGCCATGTACTCCGCGGCATCGCCACGCGACCCCGGAACCTGCCCCAGCACACCGGCGACCAGCTTCGCCTCGACGGCATCGAGTGCGCGGGGCGCCACGCCGTTTCCGGAGAGGGAGCGGCGACGCTCCGCATCGATCTCGAGGTGTCGATGCGCGAAGTACCAGTTCGAGGTGGCGACCGCGTGCGAGCGCAGGGCAGCGGACGCGAGTTCCAGCAGCCCCCGGCGCTGCATCTCGTCGCTCACGAACCGCCGCGCGATCGATGCGATCGCCACTGCGGCCCAGGCCTTGCGTTGACCATGTCCGAGCTCGCCGTCGGATGTCGAACGGACCATCTCGATCAGCGTCCTCATCGCCTGCTCGGTCGAGGCGCTGTCGCAGATGGTGTCGAGCTCGAGCAGCAGCGGTTCGATGCTGCCCACGAAGTTCCTGAAGTAGATCGGCTTGTCACTCACATCCTGCATCAGTTCGTTGCCGAGATCGCGCGCCGCATGCAGGTCGCTGCGCGCAGACTCCGCGAGCGGACGCCACGCATCGATCTCCCCCGAGCTGGGAATCGCGGATCGCAGCACATTCGCACGCGACCAGTGCGCGAGCATCCGGGCGGTCGAGGTCCGGACGGTGGGCTGGAGTTTCTCTCCGTAATCGAGGACCGAGGTCGCGACCCCGAGTGCCTGCGTCACATGGCCCTGCATGAAGAGCATGTTCGCGAGATGCGCGTCGACATACAGCCTCCAGTCGGCTTCGACGCCATCGAAGCGCGTCGCCATGCCGAGGCAACGCACGCTCTCGGTGAACGAACCCATCGACTCGTGCGCCTGCGCCTCGATGATGAGTGCCGCTGCCCGACGCGTCGGGTTGTCCGCGACAGCCCCCGCGCGAACCGCGAGCCGAATCGCCTCGGCGTAGTCGCGGGCCAGCCGCATCTCGAGGCTCTTGTTGTAGAGCGTGGCGTAGTCCGCAGCGGTGTCCTGCTGCACGACCGCACCGCGGGACGAAGACGCCGGCTTCATCAGGTGGTCCACCACCGCCTCCACCGGCCAGTCGAGCGCCTTCGCCAGACCGACCACGAGGTCGATCTTCGGCATGCCACTGTCTGGTACGAGCCGTCCTGGCTGTCGCCCGAGCGCGTGCGCGAGTTCCTTCACCGACCAGTGCCGGTAGGTGCGCGCGAGCGCCTGCAACTCCTCGAGCCGTTCACGGGCTGCAATCTCCCGCGCCTGCTCCAATCCTCCAAGTTCGTCCGTCAGCATGGATCCTCCGATCTTGTTGCCGCCACCGCCCACGAGGGCGGCGGACTTGGGTCTCGACCGCATATCGCAATGCCATGCTGCGATCCGTCAAGAACCCGTCTTCTGATTTGTTGAAGAATGCCGAACCCCGTCTTTGTCGAATCCCTGTGGATTCCGGTGAGTTCGCGCGCATCGGGGAAATGGAGGGCCACGCGAATCAGCTCCGCGTGATCCTCTTCGTCGATCGTGCATTCGTCCGCTTCGCCCTGACTTACACGCAAGCACCACTCCGCGAGCGCGACCCTTGTTCGCCGGCGCACGAGAAGCGCCTGGGTCGCGGCAGACGCCCGTTCGACGGGAGGAGCTCCGGCCCCGACTCCACGATCGCTGTCGAGATCTTCCGACGAATGGTCCGCCCGCACCGAGTCGATCATCGCGTCGAGCGCGAGCTCCGCGCGTACGAGCGCGCGGGAGAGACGGCCGAGTTCAGCGTCGCTGCACCCTTCGTGGATCCGGAGCAGCCGCATGGCCGCCTGCGCTGCGATCGAGTAGCACCATGCGGCTGCATCGAACGCGCACGGCGTCTGACCGCACCGCGCCTCGATGCGATCGAGCAGCCGTTCGAGCCGGCAGACGGCGGCGAGAGGAGATCCGACGACGACGAACAGCGACTCGACCAAGGCCCATGCATGTCGTCTCTCCGCGAGAGCCTCGGCCCACGGGCTCCGAACCGACGCTTCGGCGTCTCGGTCCGGGCCGGTCCGCACACCGCTTGCGCACGCCGCCAAGTGCAAGCTCCGACAACGCGCATCGGTTCCATCGACTCCAGCGCGCGGCACCGGACCACCTGGAACCGTCATCGATTCGAAGCGGATCGCCTCGAGCAACTGCCGCGATATCTCGCGGTGCCGATCGGCCATCCCGAGCGACTGGGCCTGCAGCGCGAACGCCGCCGCCGCGCCGAGCTGGCCCCGTGCGACGCTCGCGCGCGATGCGATCAGATGGGCGAGCGCCAGATCGCCGGGCTCGCGCGCTCCGTTCCAGACCGTCGACGCGAGATGCGAGAGTGCGCTCGGATCGTCCGCGATGTCGGCGCGAGCGATGGCCGCGTGGAGCAGCGCCGGGTTCCCGGCAATCGCGCGATCATCGTGATGCATCGACTCCGCGAGGTCGGCGGCGATGCCGACGGTCGTCGCCGTGCCGAAGCCAAGCTCACCGCTCAGACGCGCGAGCATTCCGATCGAGGGCGGCGTGCGCATCGACATCACGGCACGCGCGTCGATCTCGGCGGATCTCGCGATGCCGAACCAGGACTTTCCCTGCATTCTCGCCGCGAGCCCGAACAGCGACCGTGCCGAGTCGATGAATGCCCGCCGCATCAGCGGCGCTGCGACGAGGTCCGCGGGGACGCACAGGCTCATGCGGCGCAGATTGGTCGAGACTCCACATGCTGCAAGCCCGCGGATCGTTGTTTTGCGGGAACGCAGCAGAAGGTGAAAGCCCTACCCGGATCACGCTTTCGCGCCGGTGCTGCGAAACCGTCGTGCGACGCGCTCTCGCGTCCGCGTGAAAGCACGACGCCCCGCATCGGGGCGGGGCGTCGCAAGATTCTGGGTGGCGAAGGTTTCCGCTCAGTACGCGAGGCAATCGTGGATCGCGCGCGTCACGCGGATCGCGTCGGGCAGGTAGTCGAGTTCGAGCTTGTAGTACGGCATCGTGGTGTCGAAGCCGGCGACGCGCTGCACGGGCGCCTCGAGCTCGAGGAAGCACTTCTCCATGATGCGGGCCGCGATCTCGCTGCCGAAGCCGCAGGTGAGCGGCGCCTCGTGGACGATGACGCAGCGGCCGGTCTTGCGCACGCTCGCCTCGACCGCATCCATGTCGAAGGGGTAGATCGTGCGGAGATCGATGAGCTCGATCGAGGGCCCGCCCGATTCGGACGCCTTCTCGATCGCCTGCATGCACTGCACGACGCTCGCGCCCCAGCTGACGATGGTGAGGTCATCACCCTCGCAGACGGTGCGCGCCTTGCCGATCGGCAGCGTGTACTCGTCCTCGGGGACCTCCTCGCGGAACGCGCGGTAGATGCGCTTCGGCTCGAAGAACATCACGGGATCCGGATCGCGGAGCGCGGAGACGAGAAGGCCCTTCGCGTCGTAGGGCGAGCTCGGCATCACGACCTTCAAGCCGGGCGTGTGCGCGTAGATCGCCTCCGGCGAGTCGCTGTGGAGCTCGGGGGCGTGGATGCCGCCACCGACCGGGATGCGGATCGTCATCGGCACGGTGAACGCGCCGCGGGTACGGCTGCGCATGCGCGCGGCGTGCGAGCAGATCTGGTCGTAGGCCGGTCCGAGGAAGCCCTCGAACTGGATCTCGGGAACGGGATGCAGGCCGCCCATCGCGAGTCCGATCGAGAGACCGATGATGCCCGACTCCGCGAGCGGCGTGTCGAACACGCGCTTCTCGCCGAAGCGCTTCTGCAGCCCCTCGGTCACGCGGAACACGCCGCCATTGACGCCGATGTCCTCGCCGAGCAGGACGATGTCGGGGTTCTTCTCCATCTCCTGGATGAGCGCGAGGTTGATCGCCTGGACAAGATTCAGATTCGCCATGGGTGTTCTCGGCTGATGTTCAGTGGTGGGCGGCGGCGGCTTCGGCGGCGAGCTGCGCGGCGCGCTCCTGCGCCTCGGGCGGCAGCTGCGTCGGATCCTGTCCGAGCGAGTGGGTCTGCATGGTCTCGCGCTGGATCACGAGGTCCTGCGGGATCTCGGCGTACATCGCGTTGAAGAAGTCGGCGCGGTCGGGCGACGCGATGCCCTCGGCGCGCGCGACGGCCTCCGCGTTCTCCTGCTCGACGCGCTCGGCGAGCGCCGCCTCCTTCGCGTCATCCCAGAGCTTTCGCGCCGTCATGTAGTTGCGGAGGCGGATGATCGGGTCGCGCGCCTTCCAGGCATCGACCTCGTCCTTGCCGCGGTAGCGCGAGGCGTCGTCGGCGGTGGTGTGGTCTCCGAGCCGGTAGGTCACCATCTCGACGAAGCACGGCAGGCCCGTCGAACGGCTGTACTCGACCGACTTCCGCATGGTGTGGACGGTCGCGAAGAGATCGTTGCCATCGCACTGCAGGCACGGCATGCCGTACGACAGGCCGCGCTGCGCGAAGGTCGGCGCTGCGCTGTTGATGCGCGACGGCGTCGAGATGGCCCAGAAGTTGTTCTGGCAGACGAACACCACCGGGATCTTGAGGTTCGACGCGAAGTTGCAGGCCTCGTGGAAATCGCCTTCGCTCGAGGCGCCGTCGCCGAAGAAGGTGCAGGCGATGCGGTCCTCGCCGCGGTACTTCGCGGCCATGGTCAGGCCGGCGGCGTGGAGCATCTGCGTGCCGAGCGGCACATAGATCGGCGTGACCCAGTGCGGCTTCGGCATCGCGTTGCCGCGCTCGTCGCCCATCCAGTGCAGGAGGATGGCCTCCTTCGGCACGCCGCGCCAGAAGAGACCGCAGTTCTCGCGGTAGCAGGTGACCATCCAGTCGTCCTTGCGGAGCACATAGGCGGCACCGAGGCTGGTCGCCTCCTGGCCCATGTTCTGGGGATAGGTTCCCATGCGGCCGGAGCGCTGCAGGCGGAACGCGACCTGGTCGAGCTGGCGGCACGAGACCATCGCCTCGTACAGCTTCACGAGGTCGGCGTCGGGGATCAGTCCCTTGCCGAGCTTCTCGTCGAAGTTGCCCTTCTCGTCGAGAATCGAGATGTGTTCGATCTTGGCTTCGTAGGCGGTCGTGATAGGCATGGCGTGCTCGCAATCGCCCCGATCGGAGGCGGGTCGCAAGTGTAGCAGCCATGCGCGGCGCGCATCCCGTTCGGTGCGCCGCGCCGCGCTCGGTCGCGGACTCCGCGGAAGGTCCGCGAAACGCCCGTCTTCCGCTCAGCGCGCGCGTGCGAACGCGGCATCGAGATCCGCGATCAGATCGCGCGGATCCTCGAGTCCGATCTGGAGGCGGAGCAGCGTGCCTTCGTCGGTCCACGGCGCCGCCGTGCGGCTCCCGCGCACATCGCTCGCGACGACGAGCGATTCGAAACCGCCCCAGGAGAAGCCCATGCCGAAGTAGCGCAGGCCCTCGAGGAACGCCCGCGTGTGCTCGCGTCCCTTCGTGTGCGGCCGAAGCACGCAGCCGAAGAGGCCGGTCGAGCCGCTGAAGTCGCGCTTCCAGAGCGCATGGTCCGGATGCGAGGTCAGCGCCGGATGCAGCACGCGTGCGACCTCGGGCCGCGACTCGAGGAAGCGGGCGATCTCGAGCGCGCTCGACTCGTGCCGCGCCAGCCGCACCTCGAGCGAACGCATGCCGCGCAGGCAGGTCGCGCAGTCGTCGGGATGCGCGTAGTGGCCGTGGCTCTCGGCGCAGTGCTTCACGCGCTTCCAGTGCACCTCATCGCGCGCGACGATTCCGCCGAGCAGGATGTCGCTGTTCCCCGACTGGTACTTGGTCAGCGCGTGCACGACGATGTCGACGCCATGCTCGATCGGACGGAAGCGCAGCGGCGTGGCCCAGGTGTTGTCGATGATCGTCGTGATCCCGCGCGCACGCGCCACGGCGGCGATCGCGGGGACATCCTGCACCTCGAAGGTCAGCGAGCCCGGCGACTCCATGAACACGACGCGCGTGTTCGCGCGCATGAGCGACGCGATCGACGCACCCGCACGCGGGTCGTAGAAGCTCGTCTCGACGCCCATCGACGGAAGGATTGCGTTGCAGAGATGCCGCGTCGGGCCATAGCACGAGTCGGTCATCAGCAGATGGTCACCCGCCGACAGGCACGCGAGCAGTGGCACGGTGACGGCCGCGAGACCGCTGCCGACGACGACCGCGCCCGCGCCTCCATCGAGCTGCGCGAGCGTCGTCTCGAGTTCACGCGAGTTCGGGTTCCCGAGCAGTCCGTAGACGAACGGGCCGGTGCGCGTGTCGACGCGCAGCGCCGCCTCGAGCGCATCGAGCGTGGGAAAGAGCACCGTGGAACCACGGTGGATCGGCGTATTGACGAAGCCGTGCTGCGCGTGCGGACGCCGCGCGGCGTGCGCGAGCCGCGTGCCGACGCCGGCATCGGAGGGAAGCGCGTGTTCGTCCATGGATGTCAGCCCGCGATCGGGTGCAGGACGATGTCCTTGAACTCGATGTACGCGCCCTCGCTCTGGAGCGCGATGCGGCCCTTGTTGACCTCGACGCCGGTTGCGATGTTCTGCAGCAGGCCGTTCACCCAGAGCTCGATCGTGCCCTGGTTGACCACGATGCGGTAGTGGTTCCACTCGCCGAGCGGCTTCTCGTTGGTCTCGTGGAGCTTGACGGTGTGGCGCCCCTCGGTGCGCGAGGCGTCGACGGTCGCCTTGTACTCGCCGATGTTCCAGAAGTCGCCGGCGTTGCGGGAGTGCAGCTGCGCCTCCATCGACTTCGGCCACACGACATCGTCGCCGATCGTGCGAAGCAGCACGCCCGAGTTGCCCGGGCCCTTCTCGGGATCGAAGCGCCAGTCGAGCTCGAGCACGAAGTTGTCGTAGAGCTCCTCGGTCTGGATGTATCCGATCGGCCGGCCCGCGCAGCGCAGCACGCCGTCCTGCACGCTCCAGACCGAAAGCGGATCCTTGCCGTCCTTGATGAGATCGGGAACGAACGCCTTCCAGCCGGTGGTGTCCTTGCCGTTGAAGAGGCGGATCGCCTCGCCGACCTTGATCGGCGTGCCGTCCTTCATGAACTGGCCCTTCACGGCGGCGAGCTGGCCACCGGTCGGCGGCGCGACCTTCGGCGCATTCTCGACGGGCGTCGACTGGAAGGCGGCGAGGAACGGACAGGTTGCGGCAAGCAGGATGGCGATGGATGTGGCGCGCATGGAGTTCTCCGCGCGCACTGTACCGCGGTCCGATCGCGTTCAGGGTCGGAAGGCGTCGCGCGCGACAGGGTTGCCGGCGTCGCGCAGCGTGCGCCAGGCGATCGCGACCTGCGCGCGCATCGCGCGGTCGAGCCGCTGGCGCGCGAAGCGGTGGGTCTCGAGCACGGCCGCGCCGGCGCGGATGCGGTC
>JBEAQW010000375.1:0-5540 GCA_041163725.1 Planctomycetota bacterium | reverse complement strand
TCTGGTTCGCGGCGTTGAGGGCGCTCGTGCCGTCGATCTTGATCGAGACATCGAAGCCGTCGCTCGAGACGCGCGCGCTCAGGCCGTCCGTAGTGGCCGAGGTGCCGTTGATGAGAACCGTGGCGTTGCGGCCAGCGTCCTTCAGGTCGTCGACGCCGGTCGCCGAGGCGGCCGTATCGAAGATGAAGTTCGTCGAGTTCTGATTCGCGAGCTCCTTGACGCGCACGAACGAATCCGAACCGTAGCCGGTCGAGTTGATCGCGACGCGGTCGGTGGCGGTGCCGTCCTGGGCAGCCGAGACGCCGAGGGCATCCTTGAAGCTGTTGATGGCCGAGATGATGTTCGCCTGCGAGGTTCCCGAAGCGAAGGTGAACTGCTGCACACCCTTCGTGCCGGTGATCTCGAAGGTGACCTCACCCGAACCGCCGTTGGCGAAGTTCGCGCCGGTCGAGAGGAACACCGCGCCGGTCTGGGCCGACTGGAGCACGGTCACGGTGACCGAGCGGGCCGAGCCGTCCGAGGCGAGCTTGGCGGCGTTGACGGTCACGTCGGTGAGCGACGAGGCCTGGCCGCTGAGCGTGTAGTCGAAGTTGCCGTTCAGGAGCTTGGTGCCCTGGAAGCTGGTGGCGTTCGCGATACGGTCGATCGTCTGCAGGATCGAGTCGATCTGCAGCTGATTCGCGTCGCGCTCCTCCTGGGAGACGCCCGCCTCGTTGGCGGTCGCGCCGACGAGTCCCTGGAGCTCGACAAGCATGTTCGAGACTTCCTGGAGGCCGCCCTCGGCGACGTTCACGACCTGCTCGGCGCGCTGCGAGTTGGTGATCGCGCTGTTGATGGCCGACTTCTCCGCGCGGAGATTCTCCGACGCGATGAGACCCGCCGGGTCGTCCGCACCACGGTTGATGCGAAGGCCGGTCGAGAGACGCTGCAGGTTGGCAGCGAGGCCCTTGTTCTGGTTGCCCAGCACGCGCTGGGCGATGAGCGACGGGATGTTCTGATTGATGCGACTCATGATTGACTGTCCTCCGTGATTTGCCGGGACTCCGGCGCTTGCCTTTCGACCGCCCCCGCCTTGGGGCGTTCGCGCCCTCCGCGTTCGCGGTGGTCTCTCTGGCCTGCCCGCCGGGTCCTCCGACGGGTGCCGAACGATTGGGAGGGCGCGTCCTGCACCCGATGTCGTCGAGGCTGAGGACCCCGACGGCTTTGAGATCGGAGGAGCACGGGGGTGACTTCACGAGCAGGCTGCATTTCCCGATCGAAACGCCCAAACCCTGCTTAGATAGGGAAAACGCCTGCCAATCTGGGCGTTGAAGGGCTCTGAAGAGCGCCCTCGACGACCTGGATCCGCCCCGTTCCGCGGACGCGAGCGCCGCAACTCAAGAAAAAGACAGACGCCCGGCTCAAGTCCGGGCGCCTGATTCGGTCTGTATCGACTGTTGCGTCTGGTGCGCTACTGGAGGAGCCGCAGCACATTCTGGGAGGTCGAGTTCGCCGTCGCGAGGACCGAGGTACCCGCCTGCTGCAGGATCTGGGCACGGGTCATCGCGGCGGTCTCGGCCGCGAAGTCCGTGTCGCGGATCTTCGATTCGCTCGAGGTGATGTTCTCGAGACCGATCTGGAGGCTTCGCGAGTTGGTCTGCAGCGTGTTGCGCTCGAAGGCGCCGAGTCGACCGCGGAGCACCGACACCTCCGTGATCGCGTTGTCGAGCACCTTGCTCGCCTCCGCGGTCCGGCCGAGGATCAGCGAGTTGGGCTGACCGCTCTTCAGGCTGTCGAGGAAGAAGCGTCCTCCGTCGATCGTGACGCCGCCGATGCGGCTCGCCGCCACCGACTGGATGCCGATGCCGATCTGCTGCGAGGTGGTGATCGACGGCCCGAGCTGGAAGGTGGCACCGCCACCGGTGATGTTGAAGCTCGTGGGGGTTCCCGACACGGCGGTTGCGAAGGCCGTGCTGAGGTCGATCTCGAGCGAGAGCGCGGGGGTGTTGAGTGCGACGCTCGTTCCGTTGCCCGTCGCAAGCGCGCCGTTGACGATCGCACTGACATCGCGGCCGCTGTCGCGCTGGGTCGCCGTTCCCGAGGGTGCGGTGTAGGTCTGGAAGAACGAGCCTCCCTGACCGAGCCGCCGGACCGAAACGAACGCGTCGCTGCCGAAGCCGATCGAGTTGAAGTAGAGGCCCGAGAGCTGGCTCGCGCTGTTGCGCAGCGATGCCGAGACGCCCGTCGTATCGCGCACGGTGTTGACCGCGGCAATCACCGCGGAAAGCGCTGTGCCGGAGACGAAGGTCAGCGTCTGGACGCCGAGCTTGCCCGCGAGTTCGAGCGTGACGCTCGAAGCCAGCGCGCCGGTCGGAGCGGAGAGGAACAGCTGGCCGGTCTGCGCCGACTGCGTGACCTCGACCGACACGGCGACCGACGAGTTGTTCCCGAACTGGACGCCCTGGATGTCGACGCCCTCGACGTTCGTGCTGTTGATGCCGCTCGTCACATACTCGAGCGAGCCGTTCAGCAGCTGGAGTCCCGCGAAACTCGCGGTGTTCGAGATGCGCGTGATCGACTCGATCGCGCTGTCGATCTCGAGCTGGTTCGCCTGGATCTCCTCCTCGCTGATGCCGCCCGTGTTGGCGCTGTTCACCACGAGGCTCTTGATCGAGTTGAGCAGGTCGGCGACCTCGGCGAGGTAGCCTTCCGTCGTCGCGATCACGGAGCTCGCGCGCTCGGAGTTGTCGATCGCCTGGCCGATGCCCTTGATCTCGGAGCGCAGTCGCTCGCTGACGATCAGGCCGGCCGGATCATCGGCGCCGCGGTTGATCCGCAGGCCGGTCGCGAGGCGCTGGAGGCGGGTGGAGAGGTCGGTGTTCGAGCGGTTCAGGTTGTTCTGCGCAATGAGCGACGGAACATTCGTATTGATGCGAGCCATGGCAATCCTCCTTGATTGAGAGGCCCTTCGCGGGAGCAGTCGTCAGGCGGTCTCGCGCCTGGAAGTCGGATTCGCCGCAAGTCGCGCGGCTGCAGGCAGGACCGTCCCGCCCGGAGTGGCCTTCGCGCCGCGCGAACTCCCGCGCGGGCGGAGTGAACCAAGCTCGCCACGGAACGCCGCGGCCTGCTGGTTCTCGTTCCTGATGGCGTCGTACACCTCCTTGCGGTGCACCGCCACGGTTGCCGGCGCCTTGATGCCGATTCGCACCTTGTCGCCGCGGATATCGACGATCGTGAGTTCGACGTCGTCGCCGATCATGATCGTCTCGTCGATCTGTCGTGAGAGCACCAGCATGTGCGGGCTCCTTTCTTGCGGGCATCCATGCCCGGTGTGGTCGTCCTTGTGTGCCGGCCGAAGCCGGCAGTTCATCCATCCCGCCGCGCGCTCACGCGGTCTTCGCGGTCGCGGCCTCGCCGAGCTGCACGAGTTCGTGCTTGGTCGACCAGCGCTTCTCGGCGAGCACGAGCTGCATCGCGCGCCGGTTGACCGTGTTCACGACGAGCGGTCCCTGCAGGTTGGCCGTGAGGGCCTGCTCGCGCTTGTTGACGATCACGAACACCTGGGCGTCGCTGAGATCGGACATGCCGAGCTCCTCCATCTGCTCCTTGCGGATGTTCGCCTGGTACTCGGGCAGCCAGAGCGCGGGATCGGTGACCACGAACGCGAGATCGCGGTCGTCGACCGACTGGAGCCAGAAGAAGACTCCGTGGTCGTCGGGCTGGATCAGGGCGAACTTCTTGTAGCTCGAGAAGCCCAGCAGTCCGGCGGGGATCTCGATGATGCTCGGCTCGTCGATCTCGACGGTTCCGAAGCGGCTGGTTTCGATCAGCATGACGGGTGCTCCGAACGGCCTTCCAGTCCTTGGAGTCTGGCATCCATGCCAGGCGGGCTCCATCCCTAGAACCTCCCGAGGGGGCCGGACCCTCGATCGGTGAACCGCGCACCTGCGCGGGTGTGTGCATGTTCAGCGCAGGAAATCGAGCAGGCTCAGGTTCGTCGCCCTTGCCGCACCGGCGAGTCCGGCCTCCAGCTGCTGCTGGAGCGTCGCGAACCGCGTGGCGGCCTGGGTGAAGTCGAGGTCCTGGATGCTGGATCGAAGCGCCATGTCCTGAATTCCGAGATCCTCCTCGCGGATCGTCGCCTCCGCGACGCGCCGCGATCGGACGCCGACATCCGCACGCGCCTCGGCGACGCGGGAGATGTCGGACTCCAGACGGTCGGTTGCAAACTCGATGCCACGCTGGTCGTTGGCAAGAAGCGCGTCACGAAGCGCCATGAGGTGCGAAAACACGCTGTCGACGGCAACAGTTGCGCGATCGCTTCCGATCAGCGATGGATCGGACGAGTCACCGAGTATGCCGAGATCCTCGGCCGTGCCCGATGAGTTGATGTCCTGGACCTGGAGCTTCGCGCCAGGTGTCGAGTCGACCAGTTCGATGCCGTTGCCCGAGGCGACGAGCTGCGCGGTGAACTCCGAGGGCAGCACGCCGGCCGAGGCCGCGGCTCCGTTGATCGAGTTCAGCACATCCTGCACGGTGAAGTCGCCGTCGATGTCGACCTCGAACGAACGGCCGTCCTTCAGCGTGATGCGGATGTCCATGTCGGCCGCGGGATCGGGAAGACCGGTGATCGGATCGATCGCACCGTCGGCCTGCCGGACGCCCCTTCCGTCGTTGAAGTCGGCCAGCCGCGTCGAGGCGGAGAAGGAGCGGATGCCGAGTTCGGTCGCGGCGGTGCCGCCGACCTCCTCGATGGACATCGTCGCGCCGCTCAGCTCGTTGCGGACATTGAGCCGGGTTCCATCGTCGGAGATCTCGACGCGCGCGCCGATTCCGAGTCTTGCGACGGCGTTCTGGAGGTCCTGAACCGTCGTCATGGACGAGAGGTCGAGCTGCCGCGCCTGGCCGCCGTTGCGGATGAGGATCTGTCCGAGCGGAACGGTCACGCCCGAGAGCGCATCGAGCCGCGTGAGAGGCGTGAGCTTCGGATCGAGATCGAGGCCGACGCCCGTGGCGCCTCCGGCGTAGGTGCCGGCGAGTCCCAGATCGCCCGCCGTCGTCGAGGAGTTCGAGTCCCGGATGACAACGGTCGTGCCGGCGCTCGGTGTGATCGCGATTCGGTCGCCCGTCGCCGGATCGACGCCGACGGTCGCGCCCGGGTCGGTCGCCGCGATGGCGTCGCCGATGCGCGTGAGCACATCGCCGACCGAGTCCGCATCGGAGAGGTCGACTTCGGTGATGGTGCCGTTGACATCGATCTCGATCGTTCCGGCGCGAACGCCGCTTCCGTTCGCGCCACGCAGGTCGATCAGCCGCGTGGATGCGTCCATCGATGGGTCGAGGTCCCGCTCCCCGCGGACGCGTCCCGACAGCGCGCCGAACGCCTGTTCGGCGCTCATGGTGACGCGGATGTCCGACGCAAGCCCAAGGTCCGCGCGCATGCCGGCACCGCCGCCGACGAAGCGGAGGCCGCTCATGAGCGTGGAGAAGGGCTCGGACGCGTGATGATCGCCGCCGAAATAGTGGATGCCGCGCAGGTCGCGGTTCGCGATCGAGATCAG
>JBEAQW010000374.1:0-4318 GCA_041163725.1 Planctomycetota bacterium | reverse complement strand
CCGCGTGGTCGACCGCTGCGCCGCCGATGAGGGACTTCTCAGCGATGCGGCCGCACGGCGCGTGAAGTGAGCGCGTTCGCCGCGTCGGCGTTCGCGCCCGTGAAGCGCTCGGTCGCGGGATTCCATGTGAGCGGCGCACCGACCTCGTAGCCGATGTTGCAGAGCTGGCAGATGGTCGCCGTGCGGTGCCCCGTCTCCGCGGTGCAGATCGGGTCGTGGCCGTCACGGATCGCACTCAGGAAGTCGGCGATGTGCGAGGGATTGCGGGGAAGTCGCAGGTCGCCGCCGGTCGGCTCGGCGAGCAGCTCGGGCGCGTCGGGCGCGGCGCGATCCTCGCCCTTGTAGGCGCGCAGATGCCCGCGCGAGACCTCGATCGTTCCATCGGTTCCGAAGAAGGTGCAGTCGGTGGGTCCGCCGTGGATCATCTCGACGCCGTTCGCATAGACGAAGCGGAGCCCCGTCTGTGCGCCATCGGCGGGCGGGATGATCTCGCACGGCCCCGACTCGTCCATCGCGAGCGCCCACTGCGCGATGTCGAAGTGATGCGCGCCCATGTCGGCGAGCCCGCCGTTGCAGTACTCGCGGTAGCGGCGCCAGTTCGGGTAGTGGCCGTGCATCCCGAGCGGGCAGAGCTCGTGGTTGAAGCCGCGCATCGGCGCCTGGCCGAGCCACGCATCCCAGTCGGTGCCCGCAGGCACCGGTTCCTCGGGAAGATCGCAGGGAATCGGAGGCGCGCCGACGCCGATCGTGATGCGCTTGATCGTGCCGATGCGGCCGTTGCGAACGGCCTCCGCCGCGCGCACGAACATGTGGCCGTACTCGGAGCGCTGCTGCGAGCCCGTCTGGAAGCGGATGCGCGTCGCGCGCGCGGCGTCGGAGATGGCGCGCCCCTCCGCGATCGTCAGCGACAGCGGCTTCTCGCAGTAGACATGCTTGCCCGCGAATGCCGCCGCGATCGCGGGTTCGGCATGCCAGTGATCGGGGGTGGTGACGAGTGCGGCGTCGATCGACGGATCGGCGACGACATCGCGCCACGAGGGCACGATCCTCGCGATCTCGGCCTTGCGACGCTCGTTGATGCGCCTCACGCCCTCGGCGGCGCGCTCGGCGACGACATCGGTGACCGAGATGATCTCGACATCGGCGTCGTCGAGGAATCCGCCGTGGGTGTTCTTGCCTCGGATACCGAAGCCGATGAGTCCGACCTGGATGCGCGAGTTCGCGCGGTAGCCGCGGGCACGGGTGCCGGCGGCGAAGAAGGGAGCGGTGCCTCCGAACGCGCCGCCGGAC
Source organism: Planctomycetota bacterium (assembly GCA_041163725.1). Lineage (GTDB taxonomy): Bacteria > Planctomycetota > Phycisphaerae > Phycisphaerales > SM1A02 > QWPT01. The sequence goes on along the minus strand of JBEAQW010000374.1, from coordinate 3,028 downwards.
GAAAGCGCCGAGGCGAGGACGGCCGCGGAGCGGATGAACGCGCGGCGCGAGGTCGTGCGCTGCACGGTTGCGGGGCGGTCGGGGGTCGCGTTCGGCATCGGCGTGTCCTGCGGCATCGTGGCAGCGTCGCAGGGCGCGTCGCGGCGCGCAAGCGACCAGCGGCGATCCGATCCCGAACGAAAAGCCCCGCGCCAGCCCGGGCTCGACTCGGGCATGGCGCGGGGCGCGCAGAAAGCAGCAGGGGTCGGGGTCAGGAGCCCCAGTTGTTGAGGAGCACGGCGATGTCGGCGCCATCGATCGTGCCGTCGCCCGTGAGATCGCCGGTCGGCGGGTTCGGAGCACCCCAGAAGTTCAGCAGGATCGCGAGGTCCGAGCCGTTGATCTCTCCATCGAGGTTGAGATCGCCGCGGGCGAGCTCGCATTCATCGAGCGTTCCATTGGCGTTCTTGTCCTCGGCGCCGTCGGCGAGCTCGTCGTTGTCGCAGATTCCATTCATGTTGCAGTCGTCGCCGAAGAAGTTGCCTCCGAGGTCGAAGTACACGCCGGAAGCGTTGTCGGGGAAGTTGCTGCAGAAGTACGACGCGGAGAGCGCGGTCGCCACCGATTCACCCGGCGTCGCGAGTCCGCCACCCGGCTGGCCAGCCGTGTTCCCGAAGATGCTGCACTGCGCGAGGAGCAGCGCGCTCCCGCTGTAGACGCCGCCACCAGCACCGACGGCATCGTTGAACTCGATCGCACACTGGTCGAACTGCGTGAAGCCTCCGCCCGAGCCGCTCGAGGCGGTGAAGACGCCGCCGCCGCGATTCGCCGCGTTCTCGCTGATGGTGCAGTTCAGGAAGATCGGCGTGCTGGCGTAGCTCGCGACGCCACCGCCGTCGCCCCACGCGGAGTTGCCCATGATGACGCAGTCGGCGATGCGTGGGGCCGCGTTGAGCAGATAGATGCCCGCGCCCGACGCCGCGCTGCCGTTCGTGATGGTGAAGCCCTGGATCACCACGGCGCGGAACGCGATGTTCTCAAGCCGGAGCGCGCGACCGCTGCCGCCGCCGTCGATGGCCGTGAGCCTGGGGCCGGACATCGCGATGATGGTGACACGGCGGTTCGTGATCTCGACCGCAGGCCAGATGCCCGCGGAGACCTCGATCGTGGTGCCGTCGGGTGCGGCGTTGACCGCGGACTGGATCGTCGGATACCCCGAGCCACCCACGACGAACTCGCAGTCGTCGGGAACACCCGAGCCGTTCAGATCGGTGGAAAGTCCCGACGCGAGATCGCATGCGTCGGGCGCACCGTTTCCATTGCAGTCGATCGCCGCTCCACTGGCGATCTCGCACGAGTCGAGGACTCCGTTCGCGTTGCAGTCCGACTGTGTACCGGCCGCGATCTCGCATGCGTCGATCTGGCCGTTGGCATTGCAGTCGGCGACCGAGCCGTCCGCGAGCTGGCATGTGTCGAGCACGCCGTCGCCGTTGCAATCGGCTTCACCGCGAATGCGGACGATCGAGTGGGAGCCGCCCGCGGAAACCTGAGCGGCGTCCCCTGCATCGGCAGGCACATCGCACTGGCCGAACGCGTTCCAGCCCCATGCGACGATCGAACCGTCGGACTTGAGCGCCAGCGTGTGCTGGCCCGAACCCGCGGAGATCGCGATGACCCTGGAGAGTCCGGGCGGTACGAAGCTCTGGTTGAAGATGTTCGAACCCCATGCCACGACCGTGCCGTCGCTGCGAAGGCCGACGGTGTGGTAGCAGCCCGCGGTGACGGCCTGGAGCGCGCCGACATCGCTCGGCACGCTGCACTGACCGAAGTTGTTCAGGCCCCAGCAGAGGGTCGAACCGTCGCTGCGCAATCCGACGGCGTGCGCGCCACCGATCGCGAACGAGGAGGCGGCGCCGAGCGGGTCGGGGACGTCGCACTCGCCGTCGGTGTTGCGTCCCCACAGGACGAGGCTGCCGTCGGCGAGTCGGACGCCGCTCTGGTTGGCGCCTGCCGCGATCTGCACGACCGTGCCGGCGAACGAAGGGACATCGCACTGGCCGAACTGGTTGTAGCCCCAGGCGACGACTTGTCCGGAATGGGTGAGCGCGAGGTTGTGATCGCATCCTGCCGAGATCGCCTGGATCGACGGAAGTCCGGCCGGAACCGTGGCCTCCCCGAATGCGTTCTGACCCCATGCGCGGAGCGAGCCGTCGGGGAGCAGCGCGAGCGAGTGATCGCAACCCGCAGCCACCCCGAGTGCGCGTCCGAGGTCGTTCGGAGGCGTCGACTGCGAGAAGACGTCGTCACCGAATGCGACCACGCGGCCCTCGATATCGCACGAGTCGGGCAGGCCGTTTCCATTGCAGTCCGCGACCGACCCCGAAGCGATCTCATCCGCATCGCAGAGACCGTTCGCGTTGCAGTCCTGGCTGAAGACGCTCGCGCCGCTTGTCTCGACCGGACCGATGGTGTTCGCGGGCTCGTTCAGGCAGAAGCGTGAGTCGCTGATCGCGAAGGCCGCGAGGGCGTTCGGCGACTGGGGAAGCTTCGCGAATGCGGCCAGCATGTCGGTGTTGCCTTCGACCGTGGAGTTGGCGAGCGAGAGATCCGCGCCGACGCCCGCGTACCACGCGAGTGCTCCACCTGCGCCACCCGCGGAGTTCCCTGCCATGACGCACCCGTCGATGGAGACGAAGAGCCCCGGCTCGTTGCTCGACTGCAGCACGTACATCGCGCCCCCGTCCTCGCCGGCACTGTTTCCTTCAAACGCGCAGGAGAAGATCGTGGCCGCTGCGTTGCGTGCGTAGATCGCGCCGCCGAACGCGGCTCCGTTTCCTTCGAAGCTGCAGTTGCGGACCTCGACCGAAGTATCGGCGAGGAGAATCGCGCCGCCGACTCGGAGCCCGAACTCGTCCGTTCCGGCGACGCCGTCGGTGAAGCTGAATCCATCGATCACCGTGCCCGAGGCGGCCGTGGATCGGACGACGAGAATCGACCGATCGAGTCCTGCTCCCGAGAGGATCGTCTCCGCCGCGCCCGCGATCGATCG
>JBEAQW010000373.1:0-3390 GCA_041163725.1 Planctomycetota bacterium | reverse complement strand
GTCATCCTCGTCGCATGCGCCTACTCCATCATGCTCGAGCGCAAGCTCAGCGCGTGGATGCAGGACCGGGTCGGACCCAACCGCACAGGCCCCAAGGGCATGCTGCAGCCCCTGGCGGACGGCCTCAAGTTCCTCATCAAGGAGGACTACACGCCGGCCGGCGTCGACCGCTCGATCTTCACGCTCGCTCCTGCCCTCATCATCATCCCGGCGATGCTCGGGTTCGCGATCATCCCCTGGGGCGGCATCGTTGACCTCTCCTCGCTGCCGAAGGCGCTTGTCGACTGGCTCGGCCTCGAGGGCGTGACCGTGAAGCTCGTGGGCGCTGACGTCAACGTCGGCGTCATCTACCTGATCGCGGCCGCGAGCCTTGGCGTCTACGGCGTGGCGCTCGGCGGATGGGCCAGCAACAGCAAGTTCAGCTTCCTCGGCGGCCTGCGCGCCAGCGCCCAGATGATCTCCTACGAGATCCCGATGGGCATCGCGCTGCTGTGCGTCGTGCTCGCGGCAGGCACCCTTGACCCGATGGTGATCGTCGAGCGCCAGCAGACAGGCTCGTGGAACGTCCTGCAGCAGCCGCTTGCGGCGATCATCTTCTATACCTGCATGCTCGCCGAGTCCAACCGCGCGCCCTTTGACCTTGCGGAGGCCGAGAGCGAGCTCGTCGGCGGCTACCACACCGAGTACTCGTCGATGCGCTTCGCGATGTTCTTCCTCGCGGAGTACTTCCACATGATCACGGGCGCGGCGTTCTTCAGCCTGCTGTTCCTCGGCGGCTGGAGCGTGAACCCGATCGGCGCACTGCTGCCCGGTCTCGACCTTCCCGCGCAGGGAAGCCTCGCCATGGGACTGCTCCACGTGGCTGTCATGGCCGGCAAGACGTTCCTGCTGGTGGCCTTCGCGATGGCGATCCGCTGGACGCTGCCGCGCTTCCGGTTCGACCAGCTGATGCGCCTGTCGTGGGAGGGCCTGATCCCGATCTCGCTCGTCCTGCTGCTGGTCGCGAGCTTCTTCGTCTACTTCGGCGCGGTCGGCTACCTCTGGGCGGGCTCGCTCGGAGTCGCCGCGTTCGTCTACCTCTTCAAGCCGATCCTCAACCCGGGCGTCGCGGCGAACGACCGCATCCGCCTGATCGGCAGCCGCTTCAGCCCGCTTCGCGACGGCGACGCGACCCTCGACGGCCGCCCCGCGGTCGCGCTCGACGACCGCGCGATCCCCGATCCGTCGCAGGGCATGGTCTCGTCGCACTGAGCGCACGCGGCGGGTCGCCGCCCTCGGAAACCGACCTCCCGTGATCCAGGCGCTCCTCGGCCTCCTCTCGCTCGGGCTCGCGACGCGCTTCCGGACGCGCGGCGCCTACTGGCGCTGGCGCATGGAGACCGCCTTCGGCGCCGACGAATCGCGCTGGCCGCCCGCCGGCGAGCGTCGCCACGCGATGCTCGAGTACGCGCGGTGGGCCTGGCGCATGCGTCGCCATCTCCGCTGAGCGCGAACACGACGCGAACGCAAGCCTCACCGGCTTCTTGCCGTCCATGCACGGGGCCGCAACGCCGTGCTCCGACCGTTCCGGTTCCTGCGCCATGCGCAAGAAAGGAATGGCAACCATGAAGACGATCCTCGCCGCCTCCGCGGCCCTCGCCTGCGCCTCCACCGTCCTCGGCGGCGACTGTCCCGTGTCGGACACGGGCTGCGCGCCCTCGATCTCGATGACCTTCCTCGGCCGGAGCGAGCGGCTCGGCTACGACGTCGGCGCGACCGAGATCTCGGCGTACGACCCCGTGAATGAGCGCATCTTCTCGGTGAACGGGCTCACGGGCTCCGTCGACGTGTGGGACTTCTCGATGCCCGCGATGCCCGTCCGCACGCACCAGATCTCGCTCGCGGCCTACGGCCTCGGCGCGAACAGCATCGCCTGTTCGAACGGCTTCCTCGCCGCCGCCGTCGAGGCGAACGTCCAGCAGGACGACGGCAAGGTCGTCTTCATCGACGCGACGACGCTCGAGATCGTCTCCGCCGTCGAGGCGGGCGCGCTTCCCGACATGATCTGCTTCACGCCCGACGGCACGAAGGTGCTGGCCGCGAACGAGGGACAGCCGAGCGACGACTACACCGTCAATCCGAACGGATCGGTCACCATCGTCGATGTCTCGGGCGGCGTCGCCTCGGTGACGCAGGCGAATGTCCGGACCGTCGACTTCAGCGCGATCGTCGCCGCGGGCGTCGATCCCGAGATCATCGCGATCGGCCCGTCGGGCTCGCTCGCCGCCGACCTCGAGCCCGAGTACATCGTCGTCTCGGCCGACAGCGCGACCGCCTATGTCGCCTGCCAGGAGTCGAACGCGCTCGGCACGCTCGACCTCGCCTCGGGCACCTTCACCGCGCTCGAGTGGCTCGGCGTGAAGGACCATTCGCTCGCGGGCAACGGCCTCGATCCGAGCGACCAGGACGGCGGCAACAACATCGCCAACTGGCCGGTCCACGGCATGTACCAGCCCGATGCCATCGCGCTCGTCACCGTCGGCGGCACGCCCTACATCCTCGGCGCGAACGAGGGCGATGTGCGCGAGTACGGCGCGTACGTGGAGAACGCGCGCGTCTCGCAGCTCGCGCTCGATCCGGTCGCGTTCCCGAACGCCGCGGCGCTCCAGGCGAACACCGCGATGGGTCGCCTCAACGTCACGCGCTCGCGCGGCGACATCGACGGCGACGGCGACTACGACGCGCTCTACTCCTTCGGCGCCCGCTCGCTCACCGTCTGGACGCCCGACGGCACCGCGGTCTGGGACAGCGGCGACCTCTTCGAGCAGGTCACCGCGGCCGTCCATCCGACCCGCTTCAACGCGAGCAACACCAACAACACCCGCGACAACCGCAGCGACGACAAGGGCCCCGAGCCCGAGGCGGTCACCACGGGCGAGATCGCGGGCCGCACCTACGCGTTCGTCGGCCTCGAGCGCGTCGGCGGGCTCTTCGCGTTCGATGTGACCGACCCGACCTCGCCCGAGTACCAGCTCTACGTGAACTCGCGCGACTTCGGCGCCGCGACGAACTCGGAGGCCGCGGGCGACCTCGGCCCCGAGGGCGTCCTCTTCATCCCCGCGGCGGCGTCGCCGAACGGTGCCGACCTCGTCGTCGTCTCGAACGAGATCTCGGGCACGCTCTCGGTGTGGCAGGTCGACCGCGTCTGCGACGCGGCTGGCGATCTCGACGCCGACTGCGCGGTCGATGCGCAGGACCTCGCCATCCTGCTCGGCGCGTTGGGTGCGTGCGGCAAGGGCGCGTGCCCGGCCGACCTCGACGCGAGCGGCGCGGTCGACGCGTCGGACCTCGCGATCCTGCTCGGCAACTGGGGCTGAGTGGTCCGAACCAAGGGAGAACGAGCGCGGGCGG
>JBEAQW010000372.1:0-12921 GCA_041163725.1 Planctomycetota bacterium | reverse complement strand
GATCTAGCTCGCTTGAACCCGGCGAGCTCGGTGCGCTCGGGGAGTCGATTCGTGACTCTGGTACGGGCATGGCAGCCATCGCCACTGTCATGGAACTGACAAGGGAAAGCCGGCGAGCAGTCATCGAGGCCGTCGATCTCACCGCGAAGTCGAGTATGGGACTGGTTCCTGACCGTGCAGCGCTGGACAGCATCGACCGAGCCCTTCAACTTGTCATCAAGGCGGAAGTGCCTCCAGATTGGATCAAGCTCGCCCGATAGAGGGCAGACGATCGAATTCCACAGGCGCCAAGAAACTTGAGCCGACAACACCTGCATGCGCGTCAGCGTGCTCATCGTCGGATACCGAAACCTGCGGCATCTCGAGGCCTGCGTCGGCGGTGCGCTGCGTTCGATGGAAGGTGTCGACGGGGAGATCCTCTTCATCGACTGCTCCGATGACGGCAGCGCCGACTTCGTGCGCGAGCGGTTTCCGTCGGTGCGCGTGATGCCCTTCGCGGGCAACCTCGGGTTCGGTCGTGGAAACAACCATCTCGCGCGCGAGGCGAAGGGCGAGTTCGTGCTGCTGCTGAACCCGGACACCGTGCCGCGCGGGGATGAGATCGCGCGCATCGTCGCATTCGCCGATGCGCATCCGAAGGCCGGCGCGGTCGGCGGGCGCTGCGTGTTCCCGTCGGGTGCGCCCGATCTCGGTTCGCATCAGCCGATGCTCGATGTGTCCGGCATGCTGCTCGCGGCGCTCGGGCTCGCGTCGTGGCGCCGCGGCGCCCTGCCGCTCGACGCGCGTCGGCCGCAGCGGGTCGAGGTCATCTCCGGCGCGTTCATGCTCGTCCGGCGCGACCTGTGGAACCGGCTTGGCGGCTTCGACGAGCAGTTCTTCATGTACACCGAGGAGGTCGACCTCTGCCGCCGGATCGCCGACGCGGGCTGGGAGCTCATGGCCGACCCTTCGATCGAGATGATCCACGACGCGGGCAGCGGAGATCCGGACAATCCCGCGAAGCGCCTGCAGCTCCTGCGCGGCAACGCGACCTTCTTCCGGAAGCACTACGCGCCGCTCGCCGCATGGATCGGCTGCGCCGCGATGCTCGCGAACGAACTGCTGCGGCTCGCGTACGCGCGGACCCTGCTGCGCGCGCTGAAGCCCGCGCGCGCAAGGAGTCTCGGCAGTCGATGCGCGCATGCGGTGCGCAACCGCGCCGAGTGGTGGTCGGGCTGGCCGAAGGGCATGCGGTTCGGATAGCGATGCGTCGGGGCGCGGACCGCGCGCTCAACCGATGTCGGCGATGAAGAACCGGTGCCACGGAAGCTCGCGCACGCGCATCGAGCGCACGCGCGCGAAACCCGCCTCGCGGAGCGTTGCGTCGATCGCACCCGCGCGGATTCCGTCGACGCCGATCTCCCAGTAGTGCCCCATCTCGCGCAGCCGCTCGGCGCGCCACGCGGCATCGGGTTCACGCACGGGCAGAGACCACTCGAAGGAGCGGAGTCCACGCGAGGCGAGACCGATCGCGAGACCGATGCTTCGCGTGATGTCCGGCACCGAGAGCACGAGCCTGCGGCGCGTCACCCGACGGATCTCGGTGATCGCCTTCGGCAGCTCGGCGTAGGGAAGGTGCTCGAGCACCTGGCAGCAGCATGCGACATCGAAGCTCGCGTCGGGACGCGGAATGGCGCGCACATCGCCCACGATGTCGGGCGCGAGCTCCGGCTGCACATCGAGCGTCGTCACATCGAGCCCGGCGCGGCGCAGCGCGAAGGCGGAGACGCCCGCTCCGACGCCGATCTCAAGCACGCTGCGTGGCTCGACCTGCATGACCGCGTCCCATTGCACCGCGAACGAGAACGGCCGCCCCCTGCTCAGGTAGGCACGGTCGTAGTGATCGGCGCCTGGAACGAGTTCATCCATCGGGACTCCGCTATCGCGACGCGTACTGGCGCTCGACCCACTGGCGGTACGAACCGTCCATCACCGCACGCCACCACGCCTCGTTCGCGAGATACCACGCGACCGTCTTCGCGAGCCCCGTCTCGAAGGTCTCGTCGGGACGGTAGCCGAGCTCGGACTGCGCCTTGCGCGGATCGATCGCGTAGCGGCGATCGTGACCCGGGCGGTCCTTCACATAGGTGACGAGCGACCAGCACTCGCGCCCCTGCGCCGCGGGCGAATCCGGGAAGCGCGCCGCAAGCGACGGATCGCCCGCGAACGCGCCGTCGATCGCCGCGGTGATGCGGCGGACGATCTCGATGTTCGGCCGCTCGTTCTCGCCGCCGATGTTGTAGACCTCGCCGACGCGCCCCTTCTCGAGCGCGAGCGAGATGCCGCGGCAGTGATCGTCGACATGCAGCCAGTCGCGGATGTTCATACCGTCGCCGTAGATCGGCAGCGGCTTCCCGTGCAGGCAGTTCACGAGCATGAGCGGAATGAGCTTCTCGGGGAACTGGAACGGCCCGTAGTTGTTCGAGCAGTTCGTCGTGGTCACCTCGAGATGGAAGGTGTGGTGGTATGCACGGACGAGGTGATCGCTCGCGGCCTTGCTCGCCGAGTACGGCGAGTTGGGCTGGTACTGGTTCGACTCGGCGAACGGCGGGTCGTCGGCGCCGAGCGATCCGTACACCTCGTCGGTCGAGACATGGTGGAACCGGTGCGGAGCGCCCGTCCCCGCGAGCCAGACGGTGCGCGCGGCCTTGAGCAGCGAGTGCGTGCCGTTCACATTCGTGTCGATGAAGGCATCGGGCCCGGAGATCGAGCGGTCGACATGGCTCTCCGCGGCGAAGTGCACGATCGTTCCGAGTCCGTGCTCGCGGAGAAGCCGCTCGACGAGCTCCGTGTCGCGGATATCGCCGTGGACGAAGCTGCATCGCTCGGGGTCGATGCCCGCGAGGTTGCGCCTGTTGCCGGCGTAGGTGAGCGCGTCGAGCACCACGATGCGCTCGTCGGCGCAGCGGGCGAGGCGGTGGCGCACGAAGTTGGCTCCGATGAAGCCGGCGCCGCCGGTCACGAGGATGCGGGAACGGTCGATCAGCATGCTGCCCCCCTTGTCGACGCATCGGGCGCCGACGCGTGATTCATGGCCGCGATCTCCGCGAGCACGCGCCGCAGCGCGTCGCGCCACGGGGTGCCTGCGGTTCCGAGCGCGGCATAGGTCTCATCCTTCGAGAGCACCGACCGAGCGGGCCGGCGTGCGGGCGTCGGATACTCGCTGGTCGGGATCGGAACGACGCGCGCGCGTCCGGTTCCGAGACCGGCCGCGGCGCCCTCGTCGCGGATCGCGACGGCGAAGTCGTACCACGAGGCGACGCCCGCATCGGTCCAGTGATGGATACCGGAGGCACCTTGCGCGGCAAGCGCCCAGATCGCACGGGCGAGGCCTTCGACCGCCGTCGGCGTCCCGAACTGGTCGGCGACGACGCGCACCTCGTCCCGCTCGCGCATCAGTCGGATCATGGTGTGGACGAAGTTCCGGCCCATCGCGCCGTAGAGCCACGCGGTGCGGACCACCAGCGCATCGGGAGACGCGAGCGCCGCGAGCTCGCCGTCGCGCTTCGTCCGTCCGTACACCGAAAGCGGGTTCGTCGCATCGAGCGGTCGGTACGGTTGGCCGGAGGCTCCGTCGAACACATAGTCGGTCGAGACATGCACGAGCCGCGCACGATGCGCGCGACACGCAGCCGCGAGGATCGCCACCGCACGATGGTTCACGCGGTCGGCCTCGTCGGGCTCCTTCTCGGCGAGATCGACCGCGGTGTATGCGGCGGCGTTCACCACGACCGCGGGATGAATGCGCTCGAACGCGCGCGTGACGCTTGCGGGGTCGGCGATGTCCAGCGCGTCGATCGGAAGCGCGGTCGCCTCGACATCCGGCGGAGCCGTGGCGACCAGCGCGTTCGCGAGCTGTCCGCCCGCACCGGTGACGAGGACGCGCATCATGGGAACGCCTCCGCGTCGGCGAAGGCGGATGCACGCGTGCGATCCTTCTCGGAGAGCTGCACGCACGCGGCGCCGCCGATCGCGTCGAGCGGCCAGGCGATGGCAAGCGTCGGGTCGTTCCACGCCACGGTGCGCTCGTGCTGCGGAGCCCAGAGGTCCGTGCACTTGTAGACGAAGTCGGTGTCGTCCTCGAGCGCGAGGAACCCGTGGGCGAATCCCGGCGGAATCCAGAGTGCGCGCATGTTCTCCGCGCTCAGCACCCTGCCCGCCCAGCGCCCGAAGGTCGGACTCGAGCGCCGCATGTCGACGGCGACATCGAACACCGCTCCGCGCACGACCCGCACGAGCTTGCCCTGCGTCTGCGCGACCTGGTAGTGCAGGCCGCGCAGGATGCCGCGGGCGGAACGGCTCCAGTTGTCCTGCACGAACTCCGCACCGATTCCCGCCGCCCGGAACGCAGCGGCGTTCCAGGTCTCGAGGAAGAACCCGCGCGCGTCGCCGAAGACCTTCGGCGCGATCTCGAGCACATCGGGAATCTCGGTGGGAATGACTTCCATGGCGTTCGTCCGGAGAGTGAAGCGTCAGTCGCGTCGCTTGAGGAGATCAAGCAGGTACTGCCCGTACTGGCTCTTCGCGATCTCGCTGCCGAGGCGCTCGAGCTGCGCATCGTCGATCCATCCGTTGCGCCAGCAGATTTCCTCCGGGCAGCAGATGCGCAGCCCCTGCCGCGCCTCGAGCGTCTGTACGAACTGCCCTGCCTGGAGAAGAGTGTCGAAGGTGCCCGTGTCGAGCCACGCGCTCCCGCGGCCGAGGAGCTCGACATCGAGATCGCCGCGCTCGAGGTACGCCTGGTTGACGGAGGTGATCTCGAGCTCGCCGCGCGCGGAGGGCTTCACCGCGCGCGCGATATCGACCACATCGCGGTCGTAGAAGTAGAGCCCCGTGACGGCGTAGTTCGACTTCGGCTTCGCGGGCTTCTCCTCGATCGACACGGCGCGCTGGTCGCGGTCGAACTCGACGACGCCGTACGCCTCGGGATTCGAGACGTGGTACGCGAACACCGTCGCGCCCTTCTCCTGCGCGTTCGCGATGCGGAGGCGCCGCTGGAAATCGGTCGCGTAGAAGATGTTGTCGCCGAGGACAAGCGCGCTCGGCCGGCCTGCGAGGAAGTCCGCGCCGATGTGGAACGCCTGCGCGAGTCCCTCGGGCTTCGGCTGGACCGCGAAGCGGAGCGAGATGCCCCATGCGCTCCCGTCGCCGAGAAGCTGGTGGAACATCGGCGCATCGTGCGGCGTGGTGATGACGAGGATCTCCCGGATGCCCGCGAGGAGCAGCGTGCTCAGCGGGTAGTAGATCATCGGCTTGTCGTAGACGGGCAGCAGCTGCTTGCTCGGCCCCTTCGTGATGGGATGCAGGCGGGTGCCGCTGCCTCCAGCGAGGATGATTCCGCGTCGATCCGTCATGGCTCCGTCCTTTCACCGGCGGCGGTCTCGATCTGCAGCCGGCCGAGCGTGTCCCGCAGCGTCGCGATGCGGGATGTCAGAATACGCGTTGCGGGGAGGGCCGTCTGCAGGCGCGCCTCGGCCCGCGCGAGCGCACGGCGCGCGGAGTCGGCCTCGCCCCGGGCGAGCTCGACTTCACCGAGCGCGATCGAGGAGAGGATCGGGTCCGTGATGGCGGCGGCGCGCGCGAGCGCCTCGGCGTGTCGGCGAGCCGCGGTCAGGCACGCGACATGCGTGTCTGCGATCGACGGAGCCTCGGGGAGCGCGGCCGATGCCAGCTCCGCGAGCGCGAGCGCGCCCGACGGATCCGACCCGCCCTCCAGGCGGTTGCGCGCCGCGTTCGCAAGCGCGACGATCGTCGTGGGATTCGCGCGCAGCTGCGCGAGTACCTGCGGATCGCGGGCGAGCGCGCCGGGGCCCTGCGCGGACGCGGAGCCTGTGGCTTCGGGTGCTGTGCCGGCGTTCGTCAGGCCGTGGATGGCCGCGTAGAGCCGGTCGGCCTCCGCCCGCTCGCCGCGCGCGGCGGCGAGATCGGCCGCGAGGAGCGCGACGGGCACGCGCGTCGACTCGAACGACGAGAGCGCGTCCGAAGCACGCATGCAGGCGTCGGTCACGCCCTCGCTGCACAGTTCGGTCCACGCCGCGATGCACGCCGCGTGCGCGAGTTCGTCCTTCCGGGCGAGCGGCGCCACTGCGCCGAGCGCGTTCATCGCGTCGCCGGCGGCGAGCGTCTGCGCGCTCTCGATCCACGCGCCGATCAACTCGCCGCGGCGCGTTCCGGTCAGCGGCTCGACGAGTGGAACGATGTCAGCCCAGCGGCCTGCCTGCACCGCGCATGCGACAAGCACGCGCGCCGGCCCCGCATCTCCGGAACGCGCGAGGAGCTCCTGCGCGATCGGCTCGAGCATGGCGAAGCCGCGCTCCGGCCTCCGCTGGATCAACTCGATCGTCGCACGCGCGACATCGACCTCGATTCCCTCCGCGCTGGCCATCTTGCGCCAGGCGACCGCAGCGCTTGCAGCCTCGTCGACACGACCGGCGGCCATCGCCACCTCGGTCGCGAGCCGGCCGATGGCGGGATCGTTCGGGAGCCTCGACAGCGCGCGCTGCGCGATGCGGCATGCATCGTCGGCGCGATCCGCCGCGAGATGCAGCTGCGCCGCCACGCGCCAGCTGAGCGGCGAGTCGGAGAACTCGCCCGTGAGCGCCTGCGCGCGCAGGAGCGCGGCCTCGTCGGGCCGGATGCGACCCTCCGCCGTGGTGGACGCGTCAAGCACCGCGATCGCCGCGGCGAGATCCGGTCTTCGTCCGCTCACCGATCGCAGCGTCTGCTCGAGCAGAGGGCGCGTGGACGCATCGCCCGCGAGGAGCGCGGCGGCCACGGTCGCGGCGTCGGCGTTCGACGGATCCGCCTCGAGCGCGCGGGCGAGCGCTGCGCGGGCTTCATCCTGCGCGCCGCGGCGCAGGTGAATCCGCGCGAGGAGCAGTTGACGCGCCCCGGCCTCGTGCGGTGCGGCACCACTGGCCCGGGCGAGCTCGGAAGCGAGCTGGTACGCGAGATCGAGATCGCCGTAGGCAAGCTCGACATTCGCACGGATCTCGTCGACGCGTTCGGGGCGGTCGCTCCGCTCGCGGGCCCGCGCGAGCGAGTCGCGCGCATCGCCGATGCGGCCGTCGCGCGCGTAGACGAGTGCGATCTCGCGCTCGAGGAGCAGCGTGGTCGTGCCGTCGCCCCGCTCGGGAGAGGTCGCGTCCGCGCCCTCGGCGAGCTTCCCACGCATCGCGAGAAGGATCGATTCCGCGCCACCGACATCACCCATGCGCTGCCGGATGCGGGCGAGCGCGACGGCGTCGACGACTTCGTTGCTGCGGCCGACGAGCTGCTCGCGGATGCGGGCGGCCTCGGCGAACTGGCCCTGGCGCACCTTGAAGTCCGCCACGCTGCGGCGGGACTGGAGATCCTCGCCCGCGACCGCGATGTAGGCCTCGAGCGCCTGCTCGGCGCCGTCGAAGTCGCCGATCTGCTGAAGCGCATGGACAAGCTGGGGGTAGATCGTCGCGTTGCCGGGCTCGGCGTCGATCGCACGCGCGAGGAGCGCGGCCGAGCGCGCGTACTGCGGTGGCACCTGCTGCTCGAAGAGCGATGCGAGCGAGGTCAGGAGACTCGCGGAATCGGGCGAGCGCAGGGCCGCCGCATCGAGCGCGGCGATCGAGGCGGCGAGCCGCGAGCGGTCGTCACGATGGAAGGTCAGGTTCATCGCCGCCTCGGCGACGAGGGCGCGGATCGAACCATCTCCGAGGGCGTCCTTCATGAGACCGATCGCACGCGAGACGAGTGCATCGCTCTCGGCGCGCCACGGCTCGGGTCGCGCAAGCACGAACACCGCCGTGTCGAACGATGGATCGTTGCGGAGTTCCACTGCAAGCCAGGACTCGATGCCGTTCGGATCGACGAGCGGACGACGGAATCGCTCGAGCGCGCGCGGTGCGGCGCCCTGCGAGGCATCGATCGCGCGATCGATCACGGCGAGCGCACCGTCCGTGTCTCCCTGCGCGATGAGTCGGTCTGCGATGACGATCGCGAGTTCGTGATCCGACCTCGTGCCGCCGAACTTCGCGAGAAGGGACGACTGCAGCGCCGGATCGACGAGCTCCGCCGAACGGAGGACCTGTCCGAGACGCGCCGCGGAGAGTTCCAGCTCGCCGTCGGTCACGAACGCTCCCGACAGGACCTCGCGCGCACCCGCTGCATCGCCGCGCGCGACGAGCGCGTCGGCCACGGCGGGCGCGAGTTCCGCGGGACCCGCGGTCGCCTGCGGGCCGGACAGCGCCGTCCAGAAGCGGCGCAGCGCCTCGGTCGAGTTGCTGCCGTACACGCCACCGCGCGTCACAGGCTGGTAGTTCGCGCGCAGCGCCCCCGCCCACGCCTCGACCGCGACGACCGCCACGAGCGGATCGCCCGCGGGCCCGTAGCGCACGAGGAGTTCCTCGGCGATGCGGAAGGCATCGCGAACGCGACCAAGCGCGACGCTCGCGCGCACCGCGCGCGTGCCGAGCGGCTGATGGCACTGGCCACCCTCCTCGAACGCACGCACGAGAACGGCCTGCGCCTCGTCGAACTCGCCCGCGTCGAGAAGGACATCCGCAAGGAACACCGCCATCACCGGATCGGCCGGGCACGCGCGGCGCGGACCCGCGATCGCCGCGATCCGCTCGACCGCGGGTGCATCGGAGGTGACTGCACGCGCGGCGCGCGCGTAGTCGTCGTCCCGGACGTTCGCGACCGCGAGGGCTCGCGCCTCGTCGATCCGGCCCGAAAGGTAGAGGGCCGCATGCCGGAGGCGGAACGCCTCGCTGCGGGTCGCCTCGAGCGTGCCGAAGCGCTCCTCGAACTCGGCGAATCGTCCTGCGCGGACGAGCCGCTCGCCTTCGATGCCGAGCGTGGCATCCGCGCCGCCGAGTGCGCCGCGCGATGCCTCGATCGCACGCCCGATGAGCGCGTCGCGCTCTTCGTGCGGAAAGCTGCCGGACTCGATCGCGGCGACGAGCACCTCGAGTTCGCGACGCTCGCCGACGCCCGTCGCGGCAAGACCGCGCAGCGCCTCGCGCGACTGTTCCCCGAAGCCCGCCTCGCGGAGGAGATCGCTCTCGAGAAGCCGCAGCGACGCATCGTCCGCGAGCCGATCGTCCGCGCGCCATTCGCGCACGCGCGCAAGCCTTCCCTCCGCATCCGCGCCGGAGCGCTCGAGGCAGAGGAGTTCCGCGGCCCGCCAGCGTCCGTTGCCGGGCTCGAGCGCCTGCAGCGTGCGCGCCTTCTCGGCGGCCTCGGTGAAGCGGCCCGTCAGGTTGAGCATCTCGAGCTCGATCTCGTGCGCGCGCACCGCACCGGGCTCGAGCGCGAGGAGTCGGGCGATCAGCGGACGAAGTTCGGCGATGTGTCCGAGGCCGGCGTACGCCTCGATCAGGCCGTGCATCGCGCGGGTGCTCCGATCGTCACGCGCAAGTACGGAACGGAAGTAGGCGGCCGCGGTCGAGAGATGCCGTGCGTTCGCCTCGGGGACCTTCAGCCGGCTCTCCGCGAGGGCGAGCACGACCTCGGTATCGTCGTTGTCACGCGCGGCGAAGGCGAGCGGCGACAGTGCGGCCGCGAAGTCACCCTCCGCGAACAGGCGAAGCCCCTCCGTCCGGCGCTCCGCGAGCTGTGCCGACCGGTACCAGCCGCGCGCGACGAGACCGGTCGCCGTCACGCCGGCGAGTGCGCCGGCGACGGTGGTCGAGAGGATGATCCTGCGTCGAAACCTGGAGTTCACGTGCTTGCCTCACTTCCCATTCGGCTGCTTCGCTTCGGCGGGCGCCGGCGCGTCGGACCGCGAGGGTCCGATGCGGAGCACCTGCATCACGGTGAGCATGAAGATGCGCGCGTCGAGCCAGAGGCTGCGCCGCTCGACATACTCGATGTCGTACTGGATCCACTCCTGGAAGTCCTTGCCAGGCGCTCGGGTGCGCATGACCTGCCAGAGCCCGGTGATCCCCGGACGCACCGACAGCCGCTTCTCGCGCCACGCCGGGCAGAACTGGTTCTCGTTGTCGGGACTCGGACGCGGTCCGACCACGCTCATGTCGCCGACGAGGACATTCCAGAACTGCGGCAGCTCATCGAGCTGCAGCTTGCGGAGCACGCGGCCGACGCGCGTCACGCGCGGATCGTCCTTGATGAACACCTGGGGGCCGTCGCAGAGGTTCTGCTTGCGCAGCTCGGCGACGAGCGCCTCCGCGTTCCGACGCATGGTGCGGAACTTCCAGCAGCGGAAGATCCGGCCGCCCCGCGCCTGGCGGCGATGACCGAAGAAGATCGGTGCACCGTCGTCGAGGTAGACGAGTAGCGCGATGACCGCGATGAGCGGCGCGGCGCAGATGAGGCCGGCGGCGGCGAGCATGAAGTCGATCGCGCGCTTGAAGGGGTCGTACCAGTCGAGTCGCGCCGAGGGCTCGCGGCTGCTGCGCGCGAACTCGGGCGAGAAGATCTCGCTGATCCGGCGCACGCGCACACCCGCCGCCGCATGCGAGTCCCATTCGACGGCCGGGCCGACCCGCTCCATGGCGGCGCGATCCTCGCACGCGCCGAGCCACAGCGGCCCCACGGACCGGTGTCGCGTCGGCAGCGAGCGGCCCTCGAGGCCGAACACGCCGTTCCCGAGCGGGTGAATGCCCTCGATCACGCGCTCCGGATGCGCCCAAACGCGCGCGATCGAGAGGACGGCCGTGCGCCGATCGCGCGCGTGCGTCGCGTCGAACGATCGCCCCTGGCAATCCATCGCGGCAATGCGCAGCCTGCGCGCGGCGCGCATCGCTGCGGTCGCCTCGGCCGCCGTCGACGCGCGGCGCCACGCATCCGCGTCGCTGCGGCGCTGCGCGAGCAGCACCTGGCCTGCGACCTTCCGATCGCCGCGGTAGCGGCGCTCGATCTTCGACACCGTTCCGTCCGCCGCGAACACCAGCCGCTCGCGGTAGCCGCTTCGTTCGGGCTGGACCAGCGAGATGCGCGTGAGGTCCGCTCCGCTCCAGAGGAGGTTCTCCGCCATCTGGCGTAGATCGAACACCGCGAGTTCGTCGCGCTCGAGGAGCAGGAAGACATCCGCGCCGCGGTCGGGCGCAATGCCGCTTCCGAGCCGAACGCATGCGACGCCCATCGACGCCCAGTAGGCGTCGTGGATCTCGACCGCATCGAGACCCCAGATGGTCTCCGCGGTGCCGGCACCGTGCTCAAGCACGGCGGCGCCCTGCGAACCCGGCGAGCGGTCGCTCATGCCGCGTCCCTTCGCGCGTCGGCCGTTCCCTCGGGAAGCACGCGACCGACGGCAAGCAGCGGGTGGACCGGCGTGCGCTGCTCAGCGCGAGCCGTCGGATCGTCGGCGTCGATCGCACGGCTCATCGAGCCGTAGCGGATGCAGTCGGCCTGATCGGCGACATTGAGCACCAGCCCGAGATAGTCGGCGCCCGCGCTGCGGATCTCCGCGATGGACTCGGGCACGACGCTGCGCGAGCGGCCACGCCGCAGGACCAGCATCGCGCCGTCGCACGACGCGGCGACGGGGATCGCCTCGACGCTCGCGGTCACGGGCCCCGAGTCGACGATCACCATGTCGAATCGGTCGCGCAGCGTCCGGAGCAGGCGACGCATGGCGCCGACCTGCAGGTTGCTCGCGGTGATGCCCGGATCGATGCCGATCGGAAGCAGCCAGACGCCGTCATGCGCCTCGACGAGCTCATCCTCGAGCGCGCCGCGACGGATGACCTCGCGTACACCGGGGACATCGAGCTGGCCGAGCATCGCGCTCATCGCGCGCCCGACGAAGTCGCAGTCGACGATGACGGTGCGGTGGCCGGCGCGCGCGTAGCTGATCGCGAGCGCCAGCGCCACGGTCGACTTGCCGTCGCCCTGCGAGGGACTGGTGACCATCATCGCGTAGCCGTCCCCCGCCTGCCGACGCGACTCGACCTTGTTGCGCAGCCGGTCGACGCAGTTGACGGCGAGCTCGTGCACGAATCCATCGGTGGCGGCGTTGGTCATGTCGGGCAGGACGCCGAGGCAGGCGAAGCCCTGCGCCTCGCCGGCAAGCTGCGACGCGCGGTATGCGCGGGGCCGGATCGTGCCGAGCACGAAGAAGCCCGCGAACGAAAGGCCGAATCCGCCGACGAATCCAAGCGCCGCGAACTGCGTGCGCTTGTCCGAGTCGGGCATCGGCAGCTGGCTCGCGTAGCGCGCGACGCTGACGCGGCCGCGGCGGATGCTGTCCTGCTCGCGCTCGAGTTCGGTGATGCGCGCGGCGTAGCTCTGCTCGGCGTTGCGTGCATCGTCGATGCGCCGGTCGGCATCGCCGAGCCGCGCCATCAGCATGTTCGCCTGGTCGATCTCGCCGCGGAGCTCCTGACGCTCCTCCCCGAGCCGGGCCTGCTGCTTGAGCAGCGCGCCGTAGCTGAGGTCGCGCCCCGTGCCTTCGGACCACATCAACCGCGCACCCTCGCGCGCGGCTTCGAACTGCGCCTCGAGGTCGGCGACCTCGCGCGCGGCGGTCTCGTAGATGCGGTGTCCGGGCTTGTAGGTGCGCGGGAGTCCCTTGAGGCGGACGCGCGCGGCCTCGAGACTGCGACGCCGCTCCATGAGCGACGAGTCGATCGCATCGAGTTCGGCGATCGTCGGCTCGAGTCGCATCTCGTCCGGAACCTCGAGCGCGAGCTCGGTGTCCTCGCCGGCGGCGCGGAGCTGGCCCTCCTCCCACTGACGCTCGATGTCGCGGCGAAGCGTGGCGTTCGCGAGGAACTTGTCCTCGATCACCCGCAGCTTGGCCACGCGCTCCTCGACCACGGCCGAGAGATTCGCGCTTCCGTAGGGCGTGTCCTTGAGGATCGCGATGCGCTCCTCGACGAACTTCGCCGCGTCGCGGCGCGCGAGCGTCATGAGCTCGCGGAGCGACGCGATCTTGCGGCT
>JBEAQW010000371.1:0-3652 GCA_041163725.1 Planctomycetota bacterium | reverse complement strand
CTCCTGGATCTGCGCATCCAAACCACTGAGCAGTCTCCTCTTGCAACAGGCAGTTCCGTCCTGCCTGGTGCCGTCCTCTGGCGTCGTCCAATCGAGGGAGCGGCAGGGGTCGAGACGAGACCCCCAACGCGTGGCCCTCAACGCGTCATCGAGTGAGAACTCGATCGCCTCACCATGCGTCAAACCGAACGATTTGCAGCCACGAAACCGCGACTTCACAGAAGAAATATCGACCCATCGGCGGGACGCTTCATGGGGGTCATGCCCAACCCCCGCACGCACCGCCACTTGACGCGCGTCGGCGCCGCGGGTCCGATGCGCGTATGAAGTGCATCGATTTCGTCGCCGCCAGCGCCATGCTCGCCTCGCTCGCCGGGTGCGCGTCGACGCCGCTCTTCGACGCCATGCCCTACGGGGACTGGCGTACGCTCGGCGCGACGCCGCGCTTCGAGTTCACGACCGCCGACGGCCACACCACCCTCACCGGCCGGGGGCCGATTCCGTCGAACGGCTTCCTCGCGAGCCCTCGCGAGGTCGGCGACTTCCGCCTCGCGGTCGATGTGCGGATCGGGTCGACCGACAATCCGCTCGGCGAGAAGATGAACTCGGGCATCCAGATCCGGTCGCGCGAGATGAACGGCACGGTCGGTGGCCTGCAGATCGAGATCGATCCGTCGCCGCGCGCCTGGTCGGGCGGCGTCTACGACGAGCGCGGGCGTGCATGGCTCGCGCCGCTCCAGGGCAACGCCGCCGCGCGCGCGGCGTTCAGGCTCGGCGAGTGGAACCGCTACGAGATCGAGTGCATCGGTCCGCGCGTGCGGACGCGCGTGAACGGCGTCGACTGCGCCGAGTGGTACGACGAGATCGTGTCGGGACTGATCGCGTTCCAGGTGCATGGTGGTCCGCCGTGCGAGGTTGGCTTCCGCGATGCGGATTTCACGGAGCTCGGTGCGCACGCGTGGGTCGCGGCACCCGAAGGTCCGATGGCGTCGTCGGGCGAGCGATGCGCGTGGGCGTGCGGGCTCGATGCGGCCACGACCGGTGTCCGGATGGGCGTGGTTCCGCCCGCGCGGATCGAGGTTCGTGATGGCGGGGGGGCGCTGCTTCTCGAGGTTCCGGTCGACGGAGTCGAGAAGGACGGGAAGGACGGGCCGGCGTCATCGCGTCGCGTCGCGCTCGTCTGGCTCGATGGCGCGGGCGCCGTGCTCGTCGATGGCCGCAAGGTCGCGTCGATCGCGCGCGCGGGCGAGTTCGCCGCCGTGCGCGTGCTCGGCGCCGAGTGCGAGGTCTCCGCGGCCGAGGTGCTGAAGCGGCGGTAGGGGCGTCGAGATCGAGCGAGGCAGGGGAAGCACCGCACCGATTCGTCACGACGAATCGTCGGCTGTCATGCGCAACGAAGCGCGTGGCGCCATTCGGTCGGTGCGCGCGGTGTGGAGAAACGGTGCATCGCCGTGCGCCGCGCGGGTCCGCATCGCACGATTGCACGCGATTCATCGTCTCCTCGATGCGAGCGGAACGGAAGTCCGTCGGCACCCGCTGCGTGCGCGCGGATCGATGCGACCCTCGCGCCGCGCGTTCGCCACGGCACGGCGTCGCGCCACGCAACCGGAGAGGAGACATCGATGACCACGGATGCACCGCACGCTTCGTCAACGACCCGCCGCGACCATGACCCCGAGACGAGGCGGAAGCGTCTCGAGCGCATGGCGCGTCTCGCGCGCGCCTACCGCGGCTGGTCGGCCGGCGAACTCGGCATCGCGCTCGGACGCGAGAACACGCGCATCGCGCCGCCGAGCGGCGTGCCGAAGCTCGATCTCGTCGCACGGCTGGCGGAGGCGCTCGACTGGGACATCGGTGAAGTCGCGGCGCGCCTGTGGGGGGCGCGCGGCGACGACGCCGGTGGAACCGAGAGGCGCGGCGCGTCGTTCGCCGAGCTCGACGAACGGGCGCAGGTCGAGCACCGCGCGGGCGCCTACGACGAAATGGAGCGCACGGCCTGCGCGATGCGCGCACGCGCCCGCTCGGCGCGCGAGCGTGCGATCGCGGCCAACCGCCTCGCGGGTGCCTGCGATGGACTCGGCCAGTACCAGCGCGTGCTCGAGGCGGTGCGGGGCGGACTCTCCGAGCGCGGCATCGGTGCCGATGTACGAACGATGCTCATGATCAACCTCGCGAACGCGTCGTACACGCTGTGGAACCTCCATGAAACGCGTGCGATCGCCGAGGGCGTGCTCGACCGGTTCGCCGGGGAGCCGCCGCGCTCCCGCCTCGAGCGCGTGGCGCAGGCCTTCGCGCGCGCCCTGCGGGGGCATGCGCGCCGACGCGCGCTCGAGACCTGCGACGGCGAGCGGGAGTTCGCTGCGTGCGCCGCTGCCGCCGCGGGCGATCTCGCGGAGGCGGCGCGGCTCTTCGGCGAACTCCACGACGAGTTCGGCGACGGTCAGTACGCGGGCCTCGCCCACACCGCGCGCGGCGGGTTGCTCGAGGCGCGTGTCGCGGCCGGCGAGCGCGAGCCGTTCGACGCGCTCGACGAGATCCTGTCGGAACTCGACGGCTTCGTCGATCTCGACGGGGTCCCCTCGCCACACGCGATCGAGAGCGCGGGCTGGTGGTCGGTGTTCGGCGCCAACATCGCGGCGCGCGCGGGCGAGCATGGCGCGGCGGGGATGCGCGAGCGCGCGGGCCTCGAGCAGGCGCTCGCTGTCTGTTCGGGAAAGACCGCCGAGGTCGGCGAGCATCTCGGCAACTGGTCGATGCGCGAGCGCGCGTTCAGCATGGAATGGCGGCGAAGGAGCGACGCACGCGGGGAGGGCGCCGGCATCGAGTGGACGCTCGACACCGAGGATCTGCGGGCCCTGATCGGCACGATGGGGCGGCTTCCGTTCTTCCGCCCGCGCGGATGGGCGATCCTCGACGCGGCGGTCCTCGCGACCTGACGCGCGCGCTCGACGGCGCACGGCCTCCCAGCGCGCGAATCGGTACCTTGCGCGCACCGCATGGTCACGCAGGCCCCCGATCCCACGCACGCACGACGCGCGATCTCCGCGGCGCGATGGGCGATCGCCGTGGGCTTCATCGGCTTCGGCCTGAAGGTGACGGGCTGGCTGCTCACGGGTTCGGACGGCGTCTTCAGCGATGCGCTGGAGAGCATCGTGAACATCGTCGCCTCGATCGGTGCGTTCCTCGCGCTGCGGTACGCGGAGCGCCCGCCCGACGAGGAGCATCCGTACGGGCACGGCCCGATGGAGTTCGTGAGCGCACTCTTCGAGGGCGTGCTCGTTGCGGTCGCGGGCATGGTGATCCTCACCCACTGCGCCGAGAGCATCTACCGCGGACGCGCGCCGATCGAGCGGATCGACCTCGGCCTCATCCTCGTCGCGGCGAGCGCGCTGCTCAACGGCGTCGCGGGCTTCGCGCTGCTGCGCGTCGGCCGCGCGATCGGCTCGGCGGCGCTCGAGGGCGACGGGAAGCACCTGCTGAGCGATCTCGTCACGACCTTCGCCGTGCTCGGCGGGCTCGTCGCGGTGCGTGTGACCGGCCTCGCATGGATCGATACCGCGGTGGCGTTCGCGGTCGGCCTGCTGCTCCTCGTGGTCGGGACCCGCGTCGCCTTCCGCGGCGTGTCGTCGATCATCGGGCGGCAGGACGCGGA
>JBEAQW010000370.1:0-2578 GCA_041163725.1 Planctomycetota bacterium | reverse complement strand
GACATCGTCGAGGTTCAGCGCCGGCAGGTTCACCATCTTGGGCGTGATCGTTCCGCCACCGGCGATCGCAATCTCCGTCTGGTGCACATCGACGGTGTCGAAGTAGAGGAGGGACTCGATCGAGCACTCGGCCGCCAGCGTGTCGCGGACCTTGAGGCGGATGGTCGCGACCGCGCCCGAATCGGCGATGCCTCCGAAGGTCGGATCGAAGACGCCGAAGGTGACCGAGTCGAGCCCGGTCTCGGACGAGAGCAGCGCGAACGGACCGTCCGACGCTCCATCGCCGTCGGCATCGACCGTGACCGGACTCGCGCCGACGAGTTCGAGGCGCGTCGCATCGAACCGCAGCGCGACCTGCGCACCGAACACGGTGAGCGGCGAGCCGCTCTCAGGCTGCGCGAGATCCATGTGCACGAGCACATCGACCGCGGCGCCGGGCGGCGTGATGGTCTGGCTCGGGACGAGCGAGAGCGTCACCGAGGTCGCGGCACCCGCGGCGGACGCCGCGCAGGCCGCCACCGCCAGCGCAAGTGCGCGGAGCGGGGAGGTGAAGGTCTTGGAAGGAAGGTTCATGGTCTGCTCCTCTCGATTGGCCGTCTCAGGGTTCGGCCGTTCGATTCCTGTCTCGATCGTCTTGCGCGCGTGGCGCTTCGTTCAATCCGTCGTATCGCTCGCGTTCCTTCGACCGGAGTTCACCGGCCGAGTCCATCCTCCGCCTGCGGTGCATCGGGGTCGAAGCCCTGCATGTACAGCTGCATGTCGCGGAGATCGACCCAACCGTCACGGTTGAGGTCGGCGGCCGCGAGGTGGCCGAGTCCCTGGCGTCGGAGTTCCTTCACGCTCACACGCGTGACGGGTCCGCCCGCGAGCGTGCCGCCGCCGCACTCCACGCCCTCGCCGAAGAAGCTCAGCGAGAGGAAGGCGAAGTCGCCGTTGTCGACATCGCCGTCCGCATCGAAGTTCGAGCGCGCCTCGGGCGACTTGCCCGCGCCGCGATCGGTGACGAAGAGGCTGAAGTCGTAGATGTCGACGCGGTTGTCGTCGTTCGAGTCGCCCTGGATCAGGGCGAACGAGGCCTGGTACTCGCGGTCGGCGATGGTTGGCGAAGCGGTCGACGACAGCGAGTGCCCCGTGTCCTTCGCATCGGCGCACGAGTAGGCCGTCGCCACCGGCACGACGATGTCGCTGATCGTGCCGAGACGACCCGTCATCGGAACGACGAACACGCCGTGGTCGACGCCCTCGATCCGCACACGGATCGAGCGGTTCGAGCTGCCGGCGAACGCGCCGTTGAGCGCGATGTGCGCGTTGAAGTGCTGGTAGTCGCCGACCTCGACGAGGATCGTGTCGCTCGTGGTGTTGCCGGCGGAGTCGATCGAGCTCCAGACGACGGTCGAGCTGCCGATCGGGAACATGCCGTCCGACGGCCACGCGTCGAGCGTGGTCATGTCGGGCAGGGTGATCGCCACCGAGACACCGGTGGAGCCGTCGCAGTTGTCCTCGGCGGTCACGCCCGGATCCGCGACGAAGCCGCCGTAGAGCGAGCCGGCGTCGGTCGGCACGAGGATGTCCGACTCGGGGACGCCCACGAGCGCGGGGCCGTCGAAGTCGAGGCTGACGGGACCCATCGGCAGCAGGCTCGGAACGCGAATGTCGATGTCCCCCGAGACCTCCGCAAGCACGCGCGTCACGGCAGGGCCGCTCGAGGGCAGCACGCCGACGAGTCCGACCGCGTCGCACTCGGAGACGCCGTACAGCACGGTGAAGGTGATCTCGACAAGATCGGAGTCCTCGACCATGCCCGGTCCCGCGGTCTCGATGCCCGCGGCGTAGAGGACGATGCCGTTCGCCTGATCGACCGACTCGTAGATCTCGCGCGGGAACGGCCCGCCCTCGAAGTCGCTGCGGATCGACGACATGTCGGCCGTATCGATCGCGAGGCGCGTCGGGTCGTAGGCGAGTGCGAACTGGATACCCGTCGCGCGGTCGGGCGCGGAGGCGAAGGGGAAGCTCGAGCGCACGCGCACCGTCAGCGTGTTGCCGTCGCGCACGGAGGTCGCACCGGGAACGAGCGTGAGCATGAAGTCCGCGCAGTCGGCGGTGCCGTTGTCATCGGCGTCGGTGTCGGCCGCGCCGCAGCCGCATGCACCCGGCTCGACCTTGTTCGCGTCGGCGGGGCAACCATCGCCCGCCACCGCGACATAGCCGGAGGGCTGTTCGCAGGCGGACAGCGTGTCGCCCGCATCGCCGGCGCCGTCGCCGTCCGCGTCGGCGTACCAGGTCATCGGATCGAAGACGCCAGGTGTGTTCGGGCAGTTGTCGCCTGCCTCGGAAACGAATCCATCGGGAGCCGCGCAGGCGAGGAGCGACCAGTTCGGGTCGCCCGCGCCGTCACCGTCCTGGTCGGCGTAGAAGGTCGTCTGGACACCTTCGTCGACCTGCGCGTCGCAGTTGTTGTCGACCTCGTCGCAGACCTCGGCGGCGGCCGGGTTGATCTCGGCGTTCGCGTCGTCGCAGTCGGTGTTGTCCGTCACGAAGCCCTCAGGCGCGGTGCAGGCCGCGACCGAGTCGGCGGCGT
>JBEAQW010000369.1:0-16891 GCA_041163725.1 Planctomycetota bacterium | reverse complement strand
GCCATCGAATGCAGGCTCTTGACATCCTCGGGGCATTGCGCCGGCTTCGCCGAGACGAAGGCGTCCTGCACGCGGTCGGGGCCGACTCCGAGCAGGGCGTGGAGCCCGTCCGCGAAGATGCGCGCGCCGGCCTCGAGGTAGTACCAGCGGAAGAGCAGGCTGCGCTCGCCGAACCGGTCGCCGACGAAGGCGTCGACCGCTCCGCGTGCCGCGATCGCCGCGAGCGCCACCCCGCAGAGCACCGCGAGAACCCATCCACGAGGGACTCGACGCCACAAGAGGTGCGAGGCGACGACCGCGGAGGCGAGGATCGTCGCGGCGATCGCGCCCTTCCCCGCATTCACGACGAGAAGCACCGCGCATGCCGCGGACGCGAGGAGGAGAAGCCCGGTGTTCCCCGACTGCTGTGCACGACGCGCGGTGAGTCCGATCGCCGCGAGCGCGACGGCCCCGACGCCCATCAGCGTCGAGAAGGGATTCGATAGTCCGAACCACCCCGTCGCTTCCGGCTGCATCAGGCGGCGTTCGTATGTGAGCGCAGCGCTCGAATCGGGCGCCCAGCCGCGCAGTGCGAGGAACTCGCTGCGCGTGCGCTGGTACTCCGCGACCGTGGCCGCGTGCTCGACGAGAAGCTGCACCGCGCCGCGCGTCACGAGGATCGCGAACGCACCGAGGAGCACGGAGAGCGCGATCACGCGCATGCGCGCCTCGCGCACGACATGGGCGACCGCCACGAAGCCGACCATCGAGGCGAGCCATGTCGCCCCACGGAACGCATCGCCGGGAACCGGACCGATCGCGTGGTAGAGGATGACGGGCATCGGCAGCAAGGCGAGCAGCGACATCCACGGGTCGATGCCGCGGCCGCTCCGATGCTCGCCGACGAGCGCCGCGAGCGCCCCGCCGAGCATGAGCAGGTCGAACTGCAGCGAACCGCGCAATCCCACCGCGAGGAGCGGCATGGCATCGATCGCCGGGTCGAGGTCGGCGAACCAGACCTGCGGCTCGAGCGCCACCATCGTCCGCAGCGCGGCGACCGCGATCACCACCAGGAATCCGTTGGTGCGCAGGCGCTCGGCGCCGATCATCCGCCGCTCGCTTTCGGCGGATCCTCGATCCGCGCGACGCTCGTCTCGAGGATGAGCATCACGAGGAAGATGCCGAAGAGCTGCAGGCCGACGAGCGCCGCCTGCCAGGGCTTCATGAGGCCGAGACCGATGCCGCTCATCGCGGTCACCGCGGTGAGAAGCCAGAGCACGAGGACCGCGCGACGCTTCGACAGACCGAGCTGGACCAGGCGGTGCGAGATGTGCTCGTGTCCGCCGACGAATGGACTCCGGCCTCGACGCACGCGCCAGACCGTCACATAGACGCCGTCGTAGAGGGGAATCGCGAGCACGAGCAGCGGCATGAACACGCCGTACCAGGCGGTACCGAGCGCGTAGTCCTCGTGGGCGGCGTCGACGAAGGTGGTGCGGGCCGCCATGCACGCGAGGATGTATCCGATGAAGAGCGACCCCCCGTCGCCCATGAAGATGCTCGCCGGAGGCACGTTCCACACGAGGAATCCCGCGAGCGCTCCGGCGAGAAGCGCGAGTGCGCCCGCGATGAACCACTGGCCGTTCAGGATGGTCGCGACCATGAAGCAGAGCGCGGCGATCATCGCGATGCCGCCCGCGAGCCCATCCATGTTGTCGATGAAGTTCACGGCGTTCACGACGACGACGATCCACACGACGGTCAGCGCGATGCTCAGGACCTCGCCCCCGCCGTCGCCGAGGAACGACGCGAGCAGCCGCACATCGGAGAAGAGCACGGTCGCGAGCGCCACGCCGAGCTGGAGCAGGAGCTTGGGCCACGCCGACAGCGCGCGGCGGTCGTCGTAGAGCCCCATGATGTGCAGGACGAGTGCGCCCGCCGCGATCACGACCCAGTCGCCGAGCGACTCGTCGATGCGATCGAGGTGGGGCTCGATCGCGGGGGCCCACTCCGCGAGCCGGTCGGGCGCGAGCGCCATCGCCGCGAGGGCGAATCCGAGGGGACCGACGACCGACCAGAAGATCGCGATGCCGCCGATGTTCGGAATCGGCCTCAGTTCCTTGACATGTCCGACCGACCCCGCGGAGTCGAGCGCGCCGACGCGCGCGCCGAGCCGCACGAGCAGGCCCGTCAGGGGGGCCGAGAGCGCGAAGCCGAGAAGGAGGAGGCCGAGGACGATCCCGAGCATGGACTCGGGTAAGTTACACGCGATGACCGCGCTTCGATCCGTGACGCTGTACTGCTCGAGTTCCCGCAGCCTCGACCCCCACTTCGCGGTGGCGGCCCGGGCGGCGGGCGAACTGCTCGCCGCCCGCGGGATCACCCTCGTCTACGGCGGCGGCGGACTCGGACTGATGGGCGAGGCCGCGCGGGCATGCAAGGCGGCGGGCGGACGGGTCGAGGGAATCATCACCCGCAAGTTCCTCGATCTCGAGCAGGGCTGGCTCGGCTGCGACGAGCTCGTCGTGGTCGACACCATGCGCGAGCGCAAGCGCATCCTCATCGAGCGCGCCGATGCATTCCTCGTGCTGCCCGGCGGCATGGGAACCTTCGAGGAGTTCTTCGAGACGCTCGTCGGACGGCAGATCGGCGATCACGAGAAGCCGATCGCCGTGCTCGACGACCACGGGTACTACCTGCCTCTGCATTCGCTCATCGAGCACTCCATCCGCGAACGCTTCGCGCGCGATGCCCTGCGCGAGGTCCTGCGCTTCGGGACGGAACTCGAGCCGCTGCTCGACTGGCTCGACGCGTCGGTGCGCTCCCCCGTGCGCGCCGATCCCGACCGTTTCCTCCCCATGGGTCCGAAGACCACGCCCGCGAGCGGTGCGGAGACGGGCGCCGCCCAGCCGTGATGGATGCACCGCCGCCCTCACCCGGTGCGCCGATCGGCCTGATCGCAGGCCAGGGGACGCTGCCGCTCATCGTGGCCAGGGGCATGCGCGCCGCGGGCCGCCGTGTCTCGTGCATCGGCCTCCGCGACCAGTTCGTTCCCGAACTCCCCGCGCTCTGCGACGACTTCGCCGAAGCAGGCGTGGTGCAGCTCGGCCGGTGGATCCGCCTCGCACGGCGCTTCGGCGTGCGCGAGGCGGTGATGGTGGGCCGCGTCGCGAAGGCGCGGATGCACGACCCGCTCCGACTCTTCCGCCAGTTACCCGACTGGCGTGCCATCGATCTCTGGTACCGCAAGCTGCGCCATGACCGGCGCTCGGCGACGCTCCTCACCGCGCTCGCCGAAGACCTCGCCCAGGAGGGCCTCGTCTTGATCGACTCGACGACCTTCATCCCCGATCACCTCGCGAGCGAGGGCACGATGACCGCACGCGCTCCGAGCGCCGAACAGGCGACCGACATCGCGTTCGGATGGCCGCTGCTCCGGCAGGTCGGCGGACTCGACATCGGACAGGCGATCGCGGTCCGTGAGAAGGACGTGATCGCCGTCGAGGCGGTCGAGGGCACGGACCGCATGATCGACCGCGCGGGCGAACTGTGCAGGCGCAAGGGCTGGACGCTGCTCAAGACCGCGCGGCCGGGGCACGACATGCGCGCGGATGTGCCGACGATCGGCGTCTCGACGATCGAGCGCATGCATGCCGCGGGAGGCGGCTGCATCGCGGTCGGCGTGGGCCGCGTGATCCTCGTCGACCGCCCCGCCGTGCTCGCGCTCGCGGACCGGCTCGGCATCGCGATCGTCGGCGTCCGCGACGCGTGAGAATCGCGGAAAATCACGGTGTTTCGCGCCAGCAGCGCCTTCCGCCGCGAGGCGCGGGGCGCGCCGCGATCGGCTATACTGGGAATCCTCGAAGAAACGCCCGGAACGGGCGCTGAAAGGTGCGATTCCCGATGGCTGACGGCGCCCCCACGAACCAACCCGATCCAGGCTCCCCGAAGGGCGGTGCGGCCGATGGCGCCGCCGACGGAGTCGTCGACGGAATCGTCGACAGGGTGATCGATCTCGACATCGACCGCGAGCTGCACGAGAGCTACCTGACCTACGCGATGAGCACGATCATGGATCGTGCGCTGCCCGATGTGCGCGACGGACTCAAGCCGTCGCAGCGCCGCATCCTCGTCGCGATGAACGACCTGCGCCTCTCGCCCGGCCGCAAGCAGATCAAGTGCGCGAAGATCTGCGGCGACACGAGCGGCAACTACCACCCGCACGGCGAGAGCGTCATCTACCCGACCCTCGTGAACATGGGCCAGGACTGGAAGGCCCGCTACATGTTCGTCGACAAGCAGGGCAACTTCGGCTCGATCGAGGGCGACCCCCCTGCCGCCATGCGATACACCGAGGCGCGCATGACGCACGCCGCGATGGCGATGATGGAGGATCTCGACAAGGAGACCGTCGACTTCAAGGCGAACTACGACGAGCGGCTCATGGAGCCGTGCGTGCTGCCCGGCAAGTTCCCGAACCTGCTCGTGAACGGCTCGAGCGGCATCGCCGTCGGCATGTCGAGCACGATGCCGCCGCACAACCTCCGCGAGATCTGCGGTGCGATCGTCGCGACGATCGACGATCCCCTGATCGGCGTCGAGCGCCTGATGGAACTCGTGCCCGGGCCCGACTTCCCCACCGGCGGCATCATCATGGGCCGGCGCGGCATCATGGAGGCCTACGCGGCCGGACGCGGGCGCATCGTCGTCCGCGGGCGCGTCCGCCATGAGAAGGTGGGCGGACGCGATGCGATCATCATCGACGAGATCCCCTACCAGGTCTCCCAGTCCGCGCTCATCGAGAAGATCGTCGAGGCCTCGAAGGAGGACCGCATCCCCGACATCTCCGATGTGCGCAACCACTCGGGACGCGACGCGCGCACGCGCATCCAGATCATCCTGAAGAAGGGCGCCGACGCGGGCATCGTCGAGAAGCAGCTCTACGAGTTCACGCCGCTCCAGACCTCGTACTCGATCCAGAACATCGCGCTGGTGAACCACCAGCCGCGCACGCTCTCGCTGCGCCAGCTGATCCAGTGCTACATCGACCACCGCTGCGATGTCATCCGACGCCGCTGCGAGTTCGAGCTGCGTCACGCGCGCCAGGCCGCCCACAAGCTCGAGGGCCTGATCTACGCGGTGTGCGACATCGACGAGGTGATCCGCCTGATCCGCACGAGCCGCACGCGCGAGGAGGCGATCGAGCGCCTCATGGAGCGTGCGTTCCGCATCCCGGCCTCGTACCCGCGCATCGACATCGTGCCGGCGCGGCTCGTCGAGCGCGCCGAGGAGCGCTTCGCCGCCGGCAACGGCGGCGTGCGGCTCACGCGCGTCCAGGCCGAGGCGATCGGCGCGCTGCGACTGATCCAGCTCGTCGGACTCGAGATCGAGAAGCTGGCGAACGAACTCAACGGGCTGCTCGAGACCATCGACGAGCTCGAGACGATCCTCGCCGACTCCGCACGCATCCTTGCGATCGTCCGCGCCGACACCATCGCCCTCGCGGAGCGCTTCGGCGACGATCGCCTCACCTCGATCGAGAGCAACGAGGCCGAGGACTTCGAGCTCGGCGAGCTCGTCCCGCAGCATGTCTGCGTCGTGACCGTCAGCCACGCCGGCTATGTGAAGCGGCTGCCCCTCGACACCTACCGCACGCAGGGCCGCGGCGGCATGGGCGTGAAGGGCGCCGAGCAGCGCGAGGACGACTACATCGAGCATGTCATGGTGTGCGGGTCGCACGACGATCTCCTCTGCTTCACCGACACGGGTCGCGTGTTCCGCATCAAGGTCTGGCAGATTCCCGAGATGGCGCGCACCGCGAAGGGCCGCGCGATCGTGAATCTGCTCGAGCTGCGCGAGGGGGAGAAGGTCAAGACCTTCCTGCCCATCGAGGACTTCGAGAAGAAGGAGGACTACCTCGTCTTCGCCACGCAGCGCGGCCGCGTGAAGCGCACGAGCCTCAAGGACTACCGCAATGTCAACCGCGGCGGCATCATCGCCATCGCGCTCAACGACGGCGACAACCTCGTCGGCGTGATCTCGACGAGCGGCGAGGATCATGTGCTCCTGGGCACGCGCGAAGGCATGGCGATCCGCTTCGACGAGGACGATGCGCGCGTGATGGGCCGCGACACCGCGGGCGTCAAAGGCATCGAGCTCGCCGACAGCGACGCGGTGGTCGGCATCGTGCGCTGCGACGACACGCGGTCGCTCCTCACCGTGACGACCAACGGCTTCGGCAAGCGGACCGGCTTCGGCGAGTACCTCGTCCAGAGCGAGGATGGCTCGACCCGCGCGCAGTCGCGCGGCGGCAAGGGCCGCATCGATATCCAGACGAACGACAAGAACGGCTTCGTCGTGGCGGTGCTGCCGATCGCGCCGACCGACTCGGTGGTCGTCGTCTCGAGCAGCGGCATGCTCGTGCGCACGCCCGCCGCGGAGATCCGCGAGATCGGGCGCAACACGCAGGGCGTGCGCGTCGTGCGCCTGAAGGACGGCGATGCCGTGGTCGGCGTCGCGAGCGCGCCGATGGATGAGCCGGATGCCGCAAGCGAGACGGGAGCACCCGCAGGCGAGGCCGATGGTCCGCCGCCGGCACCCGGGGAAGGCGCGGGCTGACCGTGTTCCGAGTGCGCAGGAACACATCCGAGCCCCGGATCGAGCTCGCACCGCTCATCGATGTGATGCTCTTCCTGCTCACCTTCTTCATCTACCAGGTGATGGTGACCGAGCGCGTCGACCTCGTTCCGATGGAACTCCGCACCTATCGCTCGGGTGCCGCCGCGAAGCCGGCTCCCGCCGCCACGATCTCGATCGACCTCGATGGCGCGCTGTACCTCGACCGGATTCCGGTCGCACTCGATGAGCTCGTCGCGCGCCTCGAGCCGCTTCGCGAGAATGCACCGGACCTCGTCGTCTACCTCGCGCTCGCGGACGGCGCCTCGAGCGTCGACCGCTCGGCGACGCTGCTCGAGATCTGGGATCGGCTCCAGCCGGCGAAGTTCAACGTGAGCATCGTGGGTCGGCGCAACAGCGGACCTGAGATCCGCGGGGGTGGGACGCGGCCCGATGGCCCCGCCGGCGCAGGGGCGCCTACCGTGCCCGCCGGGGGAGCCGCATCGACCGATCCGATGCCACCGTCGGCAATCCCTCCTGCAAGTCCGTCGCCATCCCCGACCACCGGCGCGCCATGATCGCCTGGATCCACAGGAACCTTCCCATCGTGCTCGCGGCAACCCTGTCGCTGCTGCTGCATGCACTGGTGTTGTTTCCGCTGATCGTGGTCGTGCTGGCGCCCCCGAGCGACGGGCGCGCGACGGGCGTGGTGCTCGGTACCGCCAACCAGGGCCTCAAGGGCCCGACGCACGACCCTGAGCGCGAGCGGACGGTCGAGAAGCGCCCCGAACTCGAGCGCACCATGCGGCGGAAGATGGAGATCCGGAAGCTGCAGCGCGAGCGCCAGGAGCCGGAGGAGCAACCGCCGGAGCGCGAGGAGGAGAAGCCCGACGAGGAGGTCGTGCTCGGTATCGACGAGTCGACCGCGGACACGATGAACTGGATCGGGTACGCCGAGTACGAGCGGCACCTCGCCGCGCTCGCCGAGGTCGAGCAGGCCGCGCTCCGCGTGCAGACCTCCGCAGGCTCGCAGGGGACGGCATCGCCGAGCCTCGTGCCCGCGCCGCCCTCGCCGACCGTGGCGATGTCGCCCGATCCGATCGATCCCCTGCTTCCTCCGGACGCCGGAAGCGCGGACCCAGCGGACACGACCCTGGAGGCGACGCGCAGCGAGCAGCCGAGCACGCCTCCGGCGGCCACCGCACGAACCGAGGCGTCGGAGACGACGGGCAGCGACGACGAGCGCGCACGACCCGTTCCGGCCGATCCCGCGGCGAGCGAGGGACGGTCGGCGAACGAAGACCAGCCCCTCGACGATCCGAACATCCGCGACGAGGACGCCCCCGCCGTCGAAGAGGGGCTCGATCCGGACCTCCCCGCACCCGACGACGCTGGCAACGAGACCCCGTGGATTCCCGCGACGCTCGCACGCCCGACCGACCTGCAGCGCATCCCCGACACGCTTGTGCGACCCGACGAGCGCCCGGATCCTTCGGCGATCTCGCCGGAGCAGTTCCTCAACCCGACCGCACCCGGCCTGCTCGAGTTCGCGCTGCCTCGCGAGGGCGCCGATGCCGACTCGCTGTCGCCGATTCCGCCCACCGAGGTTCCCAACGCGGAACGCGACCCGAGCGTGCGGAAGGAGGTTCCCGACGAACCTTCGCGCGAACGCGAGCGCAACCCGGACGACCCCGAGACTCGCGGAGATCGCAATGCATCCCGCGGAGGCGGAATCGCCGGTCCCGCCGCGACCGACGGCGCAGCCGCGCCCAGCGCGACACCTTCCCCCGCGGGCGCTCCCGGCGACACGCGCGACGAGCAGGGAGCCCTCTCCACGCGCGAGAGCGATGCGAGCTCCACGATCGATGTTCCGCTCGCCGACTGGCGCAACGGAAAGCCGCTCGCCCGCAAGGGCATCATGCTGCAGACCTTCCGCCCGAAGCTGAATACGCTCGATCGGATCGACGGCGTGCGGTTCAACCCGATCGTCGAACTCGTCGTCGGCTCGGACGGCATTCCGCGGCATGTCGTGATCGCCAGGAGTTCGGGCAACCCCGGCATCAACGAGGCGATCCGCTCGAGCCTGTTCAAGTGGCGCGCGAGCGGAAAGCGGATCTCGGAGCTGAAGCCGGGCCAGACGCTGACGATCCGGCTCAAGCTGCTGATGCTGCAGGACTAGTTTGGAGCGCTCGCGACTGGCTGCGGTCGCGGCTTCGCCGCGCGGCCGCAGCCTTCGCTCGCTCTGGCCGGCGACGCGCAACCGGACCAACCGACAGCGGTCGCGGCTTCGCCGCAAGGCCGCAGCCTTCGCTCGCGCGCCTGCGTGCTACGCGAGGCGCTCGCGCCACTTCTCGATGCGGTGGTAGTCGGTCAGGTCGTACTGGAGCGGCGTCACCGTGATGAAGCGATCGTTCAGCGCCTCGACATCGGTGCCTTCCTTCGTGTGGAAGAACTCCATGCCGTTGCCGTTCGGCCAGTAGTACGGCCTGCCGTCCGGCGCGACGCGTCGCTCGTAGTTGTCGATGCCCGCCGCCGTGTTCATGGTGACGACCTTGATCGGTGGCACCGGCGCATCCGCCGTGTGCGTGCGGGGCACATTGATGTTGATGACCGTATGCGGATCGATGCGGTGCTTCAGCACGCGGTCGATCGCGTGTCGCGCAAGCTGCGCGGCGCGCCGCCAGTGCGGGACACCGCCGCCCATGTGCAGGCTCACCGCGATCGCGGGCACGCCGAGGAACGCGCTCTCGACGGCGGCACCGACGGTGCCCGAGTAGATGACGTTGATCCCGACATTCGCGCCCGAATTCATGCCCGAGATGACGACATCGGGCAGTTCCCCGGCTCCGAAGAGATCGGGCCAGATCCGGCGTAGGCCGAGCTTGACGCAGTCGGCGGGGCGTCCCTCGACGGCGTAGCCGCGCATGTGCGCATTCGGCGCCGCCTCCTCGACGAGAAGCGGCGTGTGGAAGGTGATTCCGTGGCTCGTCGCGCTCTGCACATCGGCGGGAGCGATCGTGACCACCTCGCCGAGATCGTGGATCGCCGCGTGGAGCGCCTCGATGCCGGGCGCATGAATGCCGTCGTCGTTCGTGAGGAGAATCCGCATGGGTCGGTCAGCGTACACGCTCCGACGCCCGCGGTCCCCGCATGTCCTCACGCGTGTACCATGCACGCTCGACCGGCACTCGGCCGCGACGGACCTCGTGGACACCCTCGGATTCATCCTCGGCGCACTGAGCTTCCTCTCGATCGCGATCTCCGTGGTCGTGATCGCGCGCATCGCGAGCGCGACCCGCAACATCCCGCGGGTGCGCGACGGAGACTCGCTTCCACCGGCGCCCGGACTCCTCTCGATCGTGATTCCCGCGCACAACGAGGCGCGCGTCATCCAGGAGAGCGTCCGCGGCCTGCGCGCGCAGTCGCGGAGGAACTTCGAGGTCATCTATGTCCTCGACCGCTGCACCGACCGCACGCGCGAGCTGCTCGAGGCCGCCGCCGAGGGCGACCCGCGCGTCCGGATCATCGAGAACGCGAGCTGTCCGCCCGACTGGGCCGGCAAGTGCAATGCATGCCGCGTCGGCGCCGCCGAGGCGAAGGGCGAGTGGCTGCTGTTCACCGACGCCGACTGCCGCTTCGCGCCCGAGATGATCGATGCGATGCTGTCGATCGCGCAGGCGCGCGGAACCGCCCTGCTCTCCGCGATCGGCAGGCTGACCTTCAACCACTGGTTCGAGCGTGTGCTGCAGCCGGTGGCGGCGACGGTCCTCATCCGCATCTTCCCGATCGACAAGGCCAACCGCGAGAAGCGGCGATGGCCGTTCGCAAACGGCCAGTTCCTGCTGTTCCGTCGCGAGGACTACGACTCGTTCGGCGGACACGAGTCGGTCAAGGACGCGCTGCTCGAGGACCTCGCCTTCGCCTGGCGCATGAACCGCCGCGGCTACCGTCTCGGCGTGGTCGATGCCACGCGCCGGATGGAGGTGGCGATGTACGACTCGGTGAAGGCGATGCGCACCGGCTGGACGCGCATCTTCATCGAGAGCTGCGGACGCCGGCCGAGACGGCTGCGCTTCGCGGCGATCGAGGTCGCGATCCTCTCGATGGTGCTTCCGCTCGCGTCGATCGGCGCCCTCGCGGTCGGCATCGCCGGAACCATGCGGGGCGATTCGAACGCGATGCTGCTCGCGATCCTCGGCAGTGCGGGCTTCGTGGGCATCTTCGCCGCGGTCGGGCTGATCCATCAGCGCCAGCGGGCGCCCCTGTCGGGGATCGTCGCGCATCCGCTTGCGGCCGCGTACGTCGCGCTGTGGCTCTACGACGGTGCGCGCATGCTGAAGCGTCGCGTGCCGATCCGCTGGGGCGGCAAGGAGTACATCCTCGAGCCCACCGCGAAGTGAACGCCGCGCGCCGCGCGACCCCGTGCTACCCTTCGCCCCCGTGTACGCGTCGCTGCTCTCCAACCGCTACCTGACATCGCGGACGATCCCGTTCATCGCGGTCGCCGCGGTCGCGCTGTGCGTGGCGCTCGTCATCATCGTGGTCAGCGTGATGAGCGGCTTCCTCGAGATGGTGCGCGTCTCGGGCAAGTCGCTGACCGGCGATGTCGTCGTCAGCCGTCCGATCACGGGGATCCCGTACTACGACGAGCTCGTCCGCGACATCGAGGCGTTGCCGGAGGCGGAGGCCGCGGCGCCGATCATCGAGACCTTCGGACTGCTCCGCATGCCCTACGGGAGCGGCGACGGCGGCAAGCAGGTCGAGATGGTGGAGGTCTGGGGCATCGATCCCTTCTCCCTCGATCGCGTGCTGGCGTTCAAGTCGAAGCTCTACTGGCGCGCACCCGCGGCCGAGGAGCTCGCGACCATCGCCGAGGACGATCCTCGCCGCGACCCCTTCTTCCAGCGCGAGGCCGACGGCATGGCGCTCCGCAGCCGTGAGGGAGCCGACGGCATCGTGCTCGGCATCGAGATCTCGCCCTTCAACCGCCGCCAGCGGGACGGCACCTACCGCACCATCGATCCGCGGACCCAGGCGCAGAGCTCGGGCTACTTCATGGCGAACACGGAGGATGTCGTCCTGACGCTCGTGCCCGTCTCGGACAGCGGCTCGCTGAGCGGCGAGAAGAAGCGACGCTTCTCGATCGTGAACGAAGTGCAGAGCGGCCTCTATGCGGTCGACGAGAGCCGCGTGTTTGTCCCGCTCTCGACCGCGCAGGAGATGCTGCTCCTCGACGAGCGCCCCATGATGTCGCGCACCGAGTTCGACGAGGACGGACGGCCGAAGGAGATCGGCACCGCACCCGCCCGCGCGACGAGCATCCTCGTCCGAGCCAGCGCGGGCACCACGCCCGAACGGCTGCAGCAGGCGGTCGTCGGGGCGTACGCGCGCTTCTACCAGCGGATCGCGGCCGACCCGGCGCGCCTGGTCGAGCCGCCCTTCCCGGACGGAATCGACATCTCCACCTGGGAGGAGCGGCTCGCGAACTTCATCGGCCCAGTCGAGAAGGAGCGGGAGCTCATGCGCACGCTCTTCTCCATCGTCTACATCGTGTGCGCGGGCCTCGTCCTCGCGATCTTCTGGTCGATCGTCCAGGAGAAGACGCGCGACATCGGCATCCTGCGCGCCGTCGGTGCGTCGCGCAGCGGCGTGCTGTGGATCTTCCTGCGCTACGGGCTGCTGATCGGGATCGTCGGCGCGATCGTGGGTGCGCTGCTCGCGTGGGGCGTCGTGCGCAACATCAACGCGATCCATGACCTGCTCGGAACGCCTGCACCCGCGGGGCTCAAGGTCACCGCGTGGATCGCGGTCGCGGCGTCCGCCGGCCTCGCCCTGCGGGGGCTGATGCGCGCCTCGGCGCTGCGCGCGGTGAGCTGGACCTTCATCACGATCGGCCTCGCCGCCGTGGCGACGGTGCTGCTCTATCACCGCGGGTTCCTCGTGTGGGATCCGAGCGTGTACTACTTCAGCCGCATCCCGAGCTCCCTCGACCTCAACACGGTCGTCACCACGATGATCGGCGGAGTCGTCTTCAGCATCGTGGGTGCCGCGATCCCGGCCGCGCGCGCCGCAGACACCGATCCCGTGAAGAGCCTCCGATACGAATGACCCCCGACGCCGCCCATCCCCCGACGACCCCTGGCGCGGACATCCTCCGCGCGGAGGCCGTCCGCAAGACCTATCGCCTCGGGCGACTCGATGTCCCCGTGCTGCGCGGTGCGTCGATGTCGGTCGCCGCCGGCGAGTGGGTCGCGATCGTCGGCAGCTCGGGAAGCGGAAAGAGCACGCTGCTCCATCTCCTCGGAGGACTCGATCGGGCCGACGCGGGGTCGGGGCCGATCTTCTTCGATGGCCGCGACCTGAGCGCGTTCGCGGCGGGCAGGCAGAACGCGTACCGGAATCGCGACATCGGCTTCGTGTTCCAGTTCTACCACCTGCTTCCCGAGCTCACGGTGCTCGAGAACGCGATGCTTCCTGCGCTCGTGGGCGTCTGGTGGCCCGAGTGGCTCCGCTCGCGCACCGCGCTCAGGCAGCGCGCGGCGGAACTGCTCGACATTTGCGGTCTCTCCCACCGGCTCGATCACCGCCCTTCGGAACTGTCGGGCGGCGAGCGCCAGCGCGTTGCGATCGCGCGCGCGCTGATCAACCGTCCGCGCATCCTGCTCGCGGACGAACCGACCGGAAACCTCGACGCACAGACGGGCTCGGGCATCCTCGACCTGCTCGCTTCACGGCATGCGGAAGGCCTGACGATGGTGATGGTGACGCACGACCTCAGCGTCGCCGCGCGCGCCCAACGCCAGGTCCGCATCGTCGATGGTCGGGTCGAGTAGACGACCGACATCCGAACCCGCAACCCGCAGCGTCACGCCCTCCCAGCGCGTCATTCTCGCCAAAGCAAGCGAAGGGTGCGGACTTGCGGCGAAGCCGCAACCCGCAGCTTCACGCCCTCCCAGCGCGTCATTCCCGCCAAAGCGAGCGAAGGGTGCGGACTTGCGGCATAGCCGCAACCCGCAGCGTCACGCCCACCCAGCGCGTCATTCTCGCCAAAGCGAGCGAGGGTGCGGACTTGCGGCATAGCCGCAACCCGCACCCAGTCGCGAGCGCTCAAACTCAGTCGTTCGTCCGAAACCACAGCGTCGCACGCCCATTCGCATCCTCGACGGACATTCCGAAGATGCGCTTGAAGCGGGCCTCCTCGGGCTCGCTCGTGCGGATCTCCTTCGCGTAGCGGAGAAGCGCAGGCAGCGCGTTCTCCTCGAGCCACCTTGCCAGCATGTAGGAGAGCGACTTCGCGAGTTCGGGATCGCTCTCCCAGACGCCCTCGCCGTAGCGAGCCGTGAGCACGGGAGAGAAGTCGCCACCTGCGCGGATGGCCGCGAGACCTCGTGTCCGCAGGGTCGCGTCGCACTTTGCCTCCGGCACGGCCCGATCGGCCATGACGCGCGGAAGGCCCTCGTTGAGCCATGCGGGCGGTCTCGCCGGCCCCCCCGAGAGGTGCAACACCGCCCGCGCCAGTCCGACGGCTGCATTCGAGCGCTGGCGGATCGGATCCGCGTCGGGACGAACCAGCACGATGGGCCTCGGCGCCGCAGGAGTTCCGATCGTCGGGTAGACCGTGAGGGCGTCGGGGAAGCGCGTCGCGTCACCGCCGATCGCGGCCTGCACGAGCAGCCGCCAGCGGTCGCGGTCGCTGACGAGGATCACCGGGATGCGCCCCTGGTCGGCGAGCGGGATCGAGGCCTCCTCGAGCGTGGCACGCCAGGCTCGGTAGAACCGCTCGAGCGCTGCGACATCTCGCACGAGGCTCGCGTCACCACTCTCGGCGAGCAGCGTCACATGCGCCGTCTGGTGGAGCGTCGCGCTGCCGCCGGACCGACCGAGGAGCGCCCGCGCCTCCTCGAGGGTCGCGGCCGCGATCGCGTCGAGATCGTCGCTATGGAGCGGCTTCCATGGTTGGTTCGTGAACGGGGCTGCCTCCGGGGTGCTGCGCGCGAGCCGTTCGGCGCGTTCCTCGGCGCTCCGGCGCGCTCGCGATTCGGCGAGCGCCGCGGCTTCCACACCGATCCGCGCGATGCGTTCGCGCGACACCCCTCCTGCACGCGCCCAATCGATCGCGTTGCGCGCCGCGGCGCCCTCTGCCTCGATCGAGAGAACGACCGTCGCCGCCTCGGCGCAGGCGTCGGGATCTCCGGCCTCCACGAGGCGCTTCAACAATCCAAGCGCGGGACCAGCCTTCAGCCGATCCCAGGAAACTTCCCCACAGCTTCCCGAGAAGGAAAATCCATCCCACTTCCCCACTTCGCAGTGGAACTCGCGCCCGTCGACCGTTTTGACTTCGACTTGAGCCCGAGTGGCGAGATTCCGCACCGGAATATCCGCCTGCGCGACCGCATAGGTCGCCAGAACGGCAGTGAGTGCGGAGAGTTTCGCCGACTTCGGCATGGGCGTTTGGGAGAATACC
This sequence comes from Planctomycetota bacterium, assembly GCA_041163725.1. GTDB lineage: Bacteria > Planctomycetota > Phycisphaerae > Phycisphaerales > SM1A02 > QWPT01. Next base: position 1,833 of record JBEAQW010000369.1, on the reverse strand, counting down.
GCCTCTTTCGCGTATCCCCCGGGGGGGAACTGACCGAAAAAGCGAGACGGCGGTGAGGCACGCGGCTTGCGTGCAATCCGCCCGCATCCAGGAACGGCGCGACTTCGGTGTTGCGACGGAGATAGGATGGCGGAGCAAGTGACGGGAGTGGAAGGAACGGCAGGAGTGGAAGGAACGGCAGCGCAGTGATTGGCTTCGATTCGCGAGGCTTCCAGCGACCGCCCGACCGATCCGAAAGGAACAGGAAGGAGTCCCCATGTTCGAACGACTGACTGACCGAGCCCGCAAGGTGATGGCCCTCGCCAATCAGGAGGCACAGCGCCTCAACCACGAGTACATCGGGACGGAGCACATCCTCCTGGGCCTCGTCAAGGAGGGCTCCGGTGTCGGTGCGAATGTGCTGAAGAACCTCGACATCGACCTGCGCAAGGTCCGTCTGGAGGTCGAGAAGCTCGTCAAGAGTGGTCCCGAGATGGTGACCATGGGCAAGCTTCCGCAGACTCCTCGTGCCAAGAAGGTCATCGAGTACGCGATCGAGGAAGCGCGCAACCTCAACCACAACTATGTCGGCACCGAGCACCTGCTGCTCGGCCTGCTCCGCGAGCACGACGGCGTCGCCGCCCAGGTGCTCATGAACCTCGGCCTCAAGCTCGAGGAGGTTCGCGAGGAGGTCCTCAACCTCCTCGGCGCCGGCGTCGAGAGCGAGGAGGCTCCGCCGTCGGGCGAGCCGCAGGAGCCGCCGCAGATGGGTGGACCGCCGTCCGGCCAGGACGCCGCCCGCCGCGGTGGAAAGAGCAAGACGCCCGCCCTCGACAGCTTCGGCCGCGACCTCACGGAACTCGCCCGTTCGGGTGAGCTCGATCCCGTGATCGGCCGCGTGAACGAGATCGAGCGCGTCGTGCAGATCCTCTGCCGCCGCACGAAGAACAACCCCGTCCTCCTCGGCGAGGCCGGCGTCGGCAAGACCGCCATCGTCGAGGGCCTCGCCCAGCGCATCATCGACCAGGAGGTCCCCGATCTCCTGCACGACAAGCGCCTGGTGGTGCTCGACCTCGCCGCGATGGTCGCCGGTACGAAGTACCGCGGCCAGTTCGAGGAGCGCATCAAGGCGGTGATGAACGAGGTGCGCCGCGCCAAGAACATCATCCTGTTCATCGACGAGCTGCACACGCTCGTCGGTGCGGGTGGCGCCGAGGGCGCGATCGACGCGTCGAATGTCCTCAAGCCCGCCCTCGCCCGCGGCGAGATCCAGTGCATCGGCGCGACGACCTTCGACGAGTACCGCAAGTACATCGAGAAGGATGCCGCGCTCGAGCGCCGGTTCCAGTCGATCACCGTCGAGCCGCCGAACGCGGAGCAGACCTTCGAGATCCTCAAGGGCATCCGCCCGAAGTACGAGGCGCACCACCGCATCAAGATCACCGACGCGGCGCTCCGCACCGCGATCGAGCTCTCGGGCCGGTACATCCCCGGCCGCGTGCAGCCCGACAAGTCGATCGACGTGATCGACGAGGCGGGCGCGCGTCTGCGCCTTCGCTCCATGGCCAAGCCGCCGAACCTCGCCGAGATCGAGGAGAAGATCGAGCAGCTCGCGATGGAGAAGGACGAGGCGGTCAAGAACGCCGACTACGAGCGTGCCGCGCAGATCCGCGACCAGATGGACAAGCACCGCCGCGAGCGCGAGCGGCTGCAGGCCGAGTGGAAGGAGCGGATGAGCGAGACCGTCGGCACCGTCGACGACGAGATCATCGCGGAGGTCGTCTCGAAGATGACCGGCGTGCCGCTGACCCGTCTCGAGAAGGCCGAGAGCGAGCGCCTGCTCCAGCTCGAGGC
>JBEAQW010000368.1:0-2929 GCA_041163725.1 Planctomycetota bacterium | reverse complement strand
CCGGGTGCTCTACAAGGCCGCGGTCCGGGCCGCGCTCGAGCACCAGCCGAACCTCGATCTCTTCCAGCAGCCGGTCGACGATCTTCTTGTCGAGAACGGCCGGGCGGCCGGCGTGGTCACGGCGATGGGCCTGCGGTTCCGCGCCGATGCGGTGGTGCTGACCGTCGGCACCTTCCTCGACGGCCGGATCCACATCGGGCTCAACAACTACGCCGGCGGCCGGGCCGGCGACCAGCCCAGCACCGCGCTCGCGCGGCGCCTCCGCGAGCTGCCGCTCAACGTCGGCCGGCTGAAGACCGGCACCCCGCCGCGCATCGACCGGCGCAGCGTCGACTTCGGCGCGCTCGAGGAGCAGCCCGGCGACACGCCGACCCCGGTGTTCTCGTTCCTCGGCCGGCCGGAGGACCACCCCGAGCAGGTCTGCTGCCACATCACCCGGACCAACGCCCGCACCCACGACATCATCCGCGCCGGCCTGTCGCGCTCGCCGATGTACACCGGCGTGATCGAGGGCGTAGGGCCGCGCTACTGCCCGTCGATCGAGGACAAGATCGTGCGCTTCGCCGACCGCGACGCGCACCATGTGTTCCTCGAACCCGAGTCGCTCTTCACCGACGAGGTCTACCTGAACGGCGTCTCGACATCGCTCCCCGCCGATGTACAGCTCCCGCTCGTGCGCGGACTGCGCGGCCTCGAGCACGCCGAGATCCAGAAGTTCGGCTACGCCGTCGAGTACGACATGGTCTGGCCGCACCAGATCGACGCCACCGCCGAGACGAAGCGCGTTCCCGGGCTCTTCCTCGCGGGCCAGATCAACGGCACGAGCGGGTACGAGGAGGCGGGCGCGCAGGGCCTGCTGGCCGGCGTGAACGCGGCGCGGCGCGTCCGCGGCCTCGACCCCGTGCGACTCTCGCGCAGCGAGGCGTACACGGGCGTGATGTTCGACGACCTCGTGACGCGCGTTCCGCGCGAGCCCTACCGGATGTTCACCTCGCGCGCAGAGCATCGGCTGCTGCTGCGCATGGACAACGCTGACGAGCGCCTGACGCGCCTCGGCGCGGAATGGGGCATCGTCGATCGCGCGCAGCTCGCGGCCTTCGACGAGCGCATGACGACGAAGCACGCGCTCGTGCACGCCCTCTCCGAGATGCGCGAGGGCGGCGCGCGGCTCCTCGACATCGCGAAGCGGCCCGACGCCGACACCGCGTGGCTCGCATCGCGCGTCTCGCCGGTGCTCGGTGCGGTGTCGCCGGCGCTGATGGACCGCGTCGTCACGGACATCCGCTACGAAGGCTATGTCGCGCGCCAGAACGCCGAGATCCGCCGCCAGGCCGACTACGACTCGGTGCACATCCCGGAGTCGCTCGACCCGCACGAGATCCGGGGCCTTCGCCGCGAAGCCGTCGAGTCGCTCGCACGCTTCCGGCCGCGCACGCTCGGACAGGCGAGCAGGCTCGCGGGCATCTCGCCCGCCGATGTGACCGTCGTCGCGATGTGGGTGCGGCGCACCCGACCGCGAGGACTTGCCGACGCACGGGAGTAGCGATCGATGGCCGCGAACCCACGAGATGAACACGACCGGCCGCCCGGGCAGGCCCCCGACGGAGCGCCCGACGCATCATCGCATCAGGCGATCTGCGAGGCGCTCTTCGAGGGCCGCAAGATCGAGGCGATCAGGCGGCATCGCGAGGCCACGGGCTCGGACCTGCGCGGTGCGAAGGAAGCGGTCGAGGCGCTCGAGGCGGAACTTCGCGCCTCGGATCCGACGAGGTTCCTCGCCCCACCGCGCGCGGGATGCCTCGGCGCGATCGCGCTGACCTTCACGCTGCTCGCCGTCGGGTACGGACTCGTCGCATGAGCGACCGTCCGTGATCCGCTCCGCATCGCGGGTTCAGCACATGCTCTCGGCGATGTCGAACAGCATTCGCACGCCGTAGCCGGTCGGTCCGGGCACGCAGAGGTCGCCGTTCGCGTCGGAACTGGCCACGCCCGCGATGTCGATGTGCGCGAAGGGCACGCGCTTGTCGACGAAGAAGTCGAGGAACGCCGCGCCCTGGATCGGATGCGCCAGGCGGGACGGGTTCGAGTTGATGATGTCGGCGTGCTGGCTCTTCATGTGGTCCTTGTGCTCCTTCCAGAGCGGCAGGCGCCACACCTTCTCGCCGGTGCGCTCGGACGCCGACTCGATCGAGTCGCGCAGCGCGGCGTCGTCGCAGAAGTAGCCCGCGCTCCACGATCCGAGCGCCGTGACCACGCCGCCGGTGAGGGTCGAGAGCTCGATCATCGTGGTCGGCTTGTACTTCTCGCATCCGTACGAGATCGCGTCCGCGAGCACGAGCCGGCCCTCGGCGTCGGTGTTGGTGACCTCGACCGTCGTGCCGTTGTACATCGTGATGATGTCGTCGGGCCGGTAGGCGTTCGAGCTCACCATGTTCTCCGCGGCGGGGAAGAGCGCGACCACATGGATCGGCAGCTTCGCATGCGCGATCGCGTGCATCGCGCCGAACACGGCGGCGCCGCCGCACTTGTCGTACTTCATGCCCTTCATGCCGTTGTTCACCTTGAGCGAATAGCCGCCGGTGTCGTAGGTCAGGGTCTTGCCGACGAGGGCGAGCGTCTTGCCGCGCGCCTTCGCGGCGACCTTGCGCGGCTTGTACTCGAGGATCGCGATGAGGCTCTTCTCGTCGCTGCCCTGCCCGACCGCGACGATGCCGCCCATGCCGAGCTTCTTCGCGTCGTTGAAGGAGATGAGCTTGAAGGTCAGCCCCGCGGCGCGCGCGAGCTTGCGCGTCTCGCCGGCGAACCAGTTCGGCGTGCAGATGTTCGGCGGCGTCGCCGCGATGCGCCGCGCCTCGTTCACGCTCGCGCCGATGCGCACCCCCCGTTCGAAACCGGACCCGAAGGCTCCGCCGCCCGCATCGATCGAGAG
>JBEAQW010000367.1:0-4668 GCA_041163725.1 Planctomycetota bacterium | reverse complement strand
TGGACATCGCAGCCGGAATCGCGAGGAGGAGCGCTAGAAGCAGCCGTCGGAGCATCATGCCGCGAGTCTACCTCGCCACGACAGAGCCCCCAGCCGACGCTCCACTCGCAACGCCCAGCCTGCCATTACCCTGACGGATGATGCCCGTCGGCTCCCGCCCGCTCGACACCGTTCCCATCGACGCCGCGCGCGGCCTGCTGCTCGCCGGCTGCGGTCTCGACCGCGCGCCCGTGCGCGCGACGCCGGCGCGCGTACTCTCGACCGTCCGCGCGCTCGGCTTCGTCCAGGTCGACAGCATCAACTCGGTCGAGCGGGCGCATCACCTCATCCTGCACGCACGGCTCGACGGTTACGAGCCGCAGCAGCTCGCGCATCACACCGAGAAGTCGCGCGCGCTCTTCGAGCACTGGACGCATGATGCGAGTGTGATCCGCAGCGACTGGCTGCCCTGGTGGACGCATCGGTTCGCGCGCAGCCGTACGCGCCTGCGCGAGAGCGCGTGGATGCGCGAGCGACTCGGCCGCAACTGGCGGAGGACGATCGCCGGCGTCCGCGCCACGATCGAGGAGCGCGGGCCTCTCGCGACGCGCGACTTTCCCCGTCCGCCACGCGCGGGTGCCGGATGGTGGGACTGGTCGCCGCACAAGGCCGCGCTCGAGTACCTCTGGCGCACGGGCGAGGTCGCGATCCACTCGCGACGCGGCTTCGAGAAGGTGTATGAACTCGCCGAGCGCGTGCACGGTCCGGCGCCCGACATGCCCGCGCGCGACGCGCTCGTGGAGTGGGCATGCGCCGAGGCGCTCGACCGGCTCGGTGCGGCGACGCCGCGCGAACTCGCGCAGTTCATGCATGCGGTCACGCTCTCCGAGTCGCGCGCCTGGTGCGCGCGGGCCGTGCGCGAAGGCCGCGTGCTCGCCGTGCGGCTCGAGCGCATCGGACAGCAGCCCCGCGAGGGCGTCGCGCGGACCGACTGGGAACGCGTCGCAGGGCGCGTGCGCGTCGACGACACCCCCCGCCTGCTCGCGCCGTTCGATCCGCTGATCCGCGACCGCGACCGACTCGCGGGGCTCTTCGGCTTCGACTACCGCTTCGAGGCCTTCGTCCCCGCCGCGAAGCGGGTGCACGGGTACTACACGATGCCCGTTCTCGTGGGGAATCGGCTGGTCGCGCGGGTCGATCTCGCGAGCGATCGGCACTCTCGGACGCTGCGCGTGGACCGTTTCTGGGCCGAAACAGGCCGATCTGCGCGGCTCGCGCGGTCCGAGACACGGCGATCCGCCGCCCGGCTCGCGGGTCAGCTTGGACTTCAGCTCGATTTTCCAGCAAAATGAGGGCGACCATGACCCGCCCAGAGACGCACTCCCCACGACCCGATGTCACGGTCGTGATCGTGAGCTACAACACGCGCGACCTGCTGCGCGAGGCGATCGCGTCGCTGCCTGCGGCGGCAGGCCCGCGGCGGTTCGAGGTGATCGTGGTCGACAACTGCTCGCACGACGGATCGGCGGAGATGGTCGAGCGCGAGTTCCCCGACGCGCGCGTCATCCGCCCCGGTGCGAACCTCGGCTTCGCCGGCGCGAACAACCTCGCGTTCCGCGATGCGACCGGCCGCTTCATCTACTGCCTGAACCCCGACACCGTGAGCCACCCCGGCTCGCTCGACACGCTCGTCGGCGTGCTCGAGGACGATCCGCGCATCGGCTATGTCGGACCGAAGCTCCTCAACGCCGACGGCTCGCACCAGCTGAGCGCGTACCGCTTCCATCGCGTGCTCTCGGGCTTCATGAGCTGGTCGATGCTCGGCCTCGACGGGCGCTTCCCGCACTCGCCGCACGCGCTGAGCCTGCACCACGCCTACGGGACCGACGAGCGCATCCAGGCGGAATGGCTGCTCGGCGCCGCCATCCTCGCGCGACCCGAGGCGGTCGCGGCGACGGCGGGCTTCGACGAGGACTTCTTCCTCTACGCCGAGGAGATCGACTGGTGCCAGCGCATGCATGCGTGCGGGTGGTTCGGCTGCTACGCGCCGGAGGCGGTCGTCACGCACATCCGCGCGGCGAGCACCTCGCACCTCGACCATACGAGCGCCTTCAACGGACACAACCCGAGGCTGCTCGTCGAGAGCCATCGCAAGCTCGCGCGACGCACCCTCGGCGTGGGCGGCATGCTCGCGTCGCAGGCGCTGCATCTCGCGGGCGTCACGCTCGCGTTCCTGCGCAACCTCCCGCTGCTTCCCGGCCGCGATGGCGCGAAGGCGCGTCGTGCCGCGCTGTGGATGCGCTACCTCGCGTTCCCCTCGTCGTTCAAGCCGAGGCCGCGCGGCGCATGAGCGCACCGGACGCGACTCCCGTGTTCGCGATCGCGGGCATGCACCGGTCGGGCACATCGCTCGTCGCGGGGCTTGTGCGCGCGGCGGGACTCCCGATGGGCGAGGAGCTCGTCGGCGCGAGCGCGACCAATCCGCACGGCCATCACGAGGATCGCGCGTTCGTAGCGCTCCACGATGCGGCGCTCGCGGCGTGCGGCACCGGCTGGACGCTGGACAGGGCGCCCGAACACCTGGGGTGGAGCGAAGGCGTCGAGGCGCAGGCCCGCGCGCTCGTGACCGCCCGCGCAGCGCACGGAGCATGGGGCTGGAAGGATCCGCGCACGACGCTCTTCCTCGCGGAGTGGAAGCGCGTGGTCCCCGCGCTCCGGGTGGTGATCGTGTTCCGCGATGCGGCCACCGTGGTCGCATCGCTCCGCCGACGCCGCGATCCACCGCTCGTGCACCGGTTCCACGGCGCGTGGCCGCTTCGGAGGCTCGGCCTGCCGATGACGCGCGACGCGCAGTCGTTCCGCATGTGGCGCCGCTACAACGAGTGCGCGCTGGCGTTCGCCCGGGCGCATCCCGACGACTGCGTGTTCGTGGACGCGCGCGGCATCGGCGCGTCCTGGGCACCGCTCCGCGCGTGGATGCAGGCGCGTGGCGCCCCGCTCGGCGACATCCAGCCTGCCGATCACCTTGATCCGAAGCTCCTTCGCGCGAAGGCGCCGCTCGATCTCGCGATGCGCGCGCGCGTTCCTTCGGTGCGGCGGCTCGAGTCGGCGCTGCGCGCGAGGGCGATCGCATGAGCGACGCGACGCCGCTCCGCATCGCGGTCTGCGTGGTCACGCGGCACCGTCCCACCGAACTCGCGCGCCTGCTCGCCTCGCTCGACCGCCTGCGCGTTCCGGCCGGATCGTCGGTCGAGGTGGTCGTCGTCGAGAACGACGACCCGCGCGACGATCCGCCGCCCCGCTGCGCGCTGCCGCTGCGCCGGGTGTTCGAGCCGCGTGCGGGCATTCCGTTCGCACGCAACCGCGCGCTCGACGAGGCCGCGCCCTCGAGCGACCGCATCGTGTTCCTCGACGACGACGAGACCACGGAGCCCGACCTCCTCGAGCGCCTGCTCGCGGCGGAACGCGCGTTCGACGCCGACTGCGTCACGGGACCCGCCCTGCCCGCCTTCCCCGCCGATGCGCCCGCGTGGGCCGCGCGCAGCGGCGCGTACGACCCGCCGCGCCACGCGACGGGAACGCGTCGCGGCTTCGCCTACACGAACAATGTCATGTTCCGGAGCGCGCTCGTCCGCGACGGCGCGCTGCGGTTCGACGAGTCGATGCGCTTCACCGGCGGCAGCGACAAGGACTTCTTCGCGCGGTTCGCCGCCCGCGGACACGCGATCGTGTGGGCGGACGACGCCGTCACGCACGAGTGGTATCCGCGCGCGCGACTCACGCACCGCTGGCTCTTCATGCGCTCGCTCCGGCTCGGAACGGTCGCGATGAAGACCGAAGGACTGCGCGGACCGCGCGCACGCGCCTCGCTCCTCTGGCGTGCCGTGCGGTTCGCCGCGCGCGCGGTGGTGCGCGGACTCGGCCGCATCCATGATCCGAACGCCGCGCTCGCGCTGGCCGCATGGGATGCGGGGCGCGCCTGCGGCCTGGTCCTCGGCGCCTTCGGCGGCCGCTACGACGAGTACGCTTCACGCTAGCCATGCGCATCGCGGTCTGCATCTCCACGCTCGATCGGCACGACGGCCTCGCCCGCGCGCTCCGCAGCGTCGCGTCGCAGCGGTTCGAGGGAGCCACCGCACCCGCGATCGAGGCGATCGTCGCCAACAACGATCCCACCGACCGCGCGCCGCACGAGATCGCACGGGCGATCCACGACGCGACGGGCCTCGCGGTCACGGTGCTCGACGAGCCGGAGCGCGGCACCGCGCCGCCGCGCAACCGCGCGCTCGCGCAGGCGCAGGCGTCGAGCGACCTGATCGCCTTCCTCGACGACGACGAGGAGGCGCCCCCCGAGTGGCTCGCGACGATGCTCGCGGTGAAGGCGCGCTTCGACGCCGACATCGTGACGGGACCCGTCATCCCCACCTTCGACCGCACGCCGCCCGAATGGGCCGCGCGCGCCTACGCGCGACCGGCGCGCGCGACCGGCTCGCCGCGCCCGTGGGCCTTCACCGGAAATGTGCTGTTCGATGCCGCGCTCCTCGAGCGGCTCGCGACATGGTTCGACCCACGCTTCACGCAGGGCGAGGACCGTCACTTCTTCGCGCGCCTCGCCGCGACGGGTGCGCGGATCGTGTGGTGCGCCGAAGCCGCGCCGCGCGAGTACATCCCCGAGTCACGCCTCGATCC
>JBEAQW010000366.1:0-8778 GCA_041163725.1 Planctomycetota bacterium | reverse complement strand
AGGTCGCGGTGAATGATGCCCTTGATGTGGGCGTGCTGCACCGCCGCGCAAACCTGAAGGAAGAGCCCGAGCCGCTCGCGGATCGACAGTTTCGCCTCGTCGCAGAACGCCGTGATGGGCTTCCCCCTCACGAGTTCCATCACGAGATACGAGCGTCCGCACGGTGTCATGCCGCCGTCGAGAATCTTCGCGATGTGCGGATGGTCGAGCATCGCAAGGGTCTGGCGCTCCTGCTCAAAGCGCGCAAGGAACTCCTGGGTGTCCCACCCTCGCTTGATGAACTTCAGCGCGACACGCTGGCTGAAGGGATGACGACGCTCCGCGGCCCATACGCTGCCGAAGCCGCCCTCTCCGATGGGTTCGAGAAGCACATACGGACCAATCTGGTCACCGGGCGCGCCGAGCGCGGACTGCGGGGCCGACGGGTCGTGGCGCCGCCCAGGATCCGGCGACATGGATGCTGTCAGCGATTCGTCCACAGCGGGCATAACACCCCGCAGCGCGGCGGACTGGCCGCGAGACCTCGCCTACCGCCGCGCCAGCGCGCCTACTCCGCCAAGCTCCTCGGCGATCCGCAGCAGCTGGTTGTACTTCGCGTTGCGGTCGGAACGGCACGGTGCGCCGGTCTTGATCTGCCCGCAATTCGTGGCGACGGCGATGTCGGCGATCGTCGAGTCCTCGGTCTCGCCCGAGCGGTGCGAGAGGATCGCGCGGTAGCCCGAGCGGTGCGCGAGGTTCACGGCGGCGAAGGTCTCGCTGAGCGTGCCGATCTGGTTCACCTTCACGAGGATCGCGTTGCCGCACTGCTCGGCGATGCCCTTGGCGAGGAACTTCGGGTTCGTCACGAAGAGATCGTCGCCGACGAGCTGCACCGTCGCACCGAGCTTCGCGGTGAGGGCGCGCCAACCGGACCAGTCGTCCTCGGCGAGCCCGTCCTCGATCGAGACGATCGGGAACTTCGCGCACCAGGAGGCCCACATGTCGATGACCTCGTCGCTCGAAGCGATGCGCTCCGGATTCGACTTGAAGAAGCAGTAGCCGTGCTTCCCCTTCGCCTTGGCCTCGTTCGAGAGCTCGCTCATCGCGGGATCGAGCGCGATGAACACCTGCTCGCCAAGCTTGTAGCCCGACTTCTCGACGGCGATCGCGATGAGCTCGAGCGCCTCCTCGTTCGACTTGAGGTTCGGCGCGAAGCCGCCCTCGTCGCCGACGGCGGTCGAGAGATGCTTGTCGTGCAGGACCTTCCGGAGCCCGTGGTAGCACTCGACGCCGCAGCGGAGCGCATCCTCGAAGGTGTCGAAACCCCACGGCTGGATCATGAACTCCTGCATGTCGACCGTCGAGTCGGCGTGCTTGCCTCCGTTGAGGATGTTCATCATCGGCACCGGCAGCGTCTTGGCGGCGACGCCGCCGAGGTAGCGGTAGAGCGGCTGCCGCGTCGCGGCGGCCGCCGCGTGCGCGACGGCCATCGAGACGGCGAGCGTCGCGTTCGCGCCGAGATTCGACTTGTTCTCCGTGCCGTCGAGCTCGAGCAGGATCGCGTCGATCCCCTCCTGATCCGTCGCGTCGAGACCGAACACGGCCGCGGCGATCTCGTCGTTCACATGCCCGACCGCCTTCGTGACGCCCTTCCCGAGCCAGCGCGACTTGTCGCCGTCGCGGAGCTCGACCGCCTCGTTCTCACCGGTCGACGCACCCGAGGGCACCGCAGCGCGTCCGCCCGAGCCATCCTCGAGGACGACCTCGGCCTCGAGGGTCGGGTTACCGCGGGAATCGAGGATCTGACGGGCGTGGACGGATTCGATGGCGAATGACATGCGTGGCTCCTGGGTGGGCGCGGGAGTCTACACGAAGTCCGCAGGTCCATCGCCCGACCATCGCACTCAGGCGTAGGAGTGCAGGCCCGTGATCACGAAGTTGATGACGATCCAGTTGAAGAGCATCACCGCCGCACCGATCACCGCGAGCACCGCGGTCCACATGCCCTTGTCCTTCACCTTGAGCCGGACATGGACGAGCACCGCGAACACCAGGAAGGTGTTCAACGCGAACACCTCCTTCGGGTCCCAGCCCCATGGACGGCCCCACGAATGGTCCGCCCAGATCGCGCCCATGACGATGCCCGCCCACAGGAGCACGAACGACAGCTCCATGAGCACCATGGTCACTCCGTCGAGCACCTCGCCGAAGCCCGCGCGTGCCCCCGCGAGCGGCTGGCCGCCATCGGGGCCGGCGAGGATCAGGCTGCCCGCACCGCCGACGCGCGCGAAGCTGGCCGCACCGCCGAATGCGCGGTGCGCGATGTACAGCCCGCCCGAGACGGCCGCCATGAAGATCAGCACATAGCTGTAGATGATGACATTCGTGTGGATGTAGAGCCACACATCGTGCAGCACGGGCATCATGTTGTTGATGGCGGGATTCAACTGCACCGGCAGGAAGTAGGCCGCCATGAGCGCGACCATCGCGCTCACCGCCGCACCGAGCGCGAACAGCCCGTACATCGCGGTGCGCCGCACGAACCACTCGATCGGTACGGCGCCGATGACGCCGAACCACGCCGCCGTCGTCACCGCCTCGAACATGTTTGAGTTCGGCCAGCGACCCGAGATGTACCAGCGCAGCAGCACCGCGACCGTGTGGAGCAGCGCCGCGACGCCGAACACCGCGAACCCGGCCATCCGCGCCTTCGGCCACTTGTAGACGAACCCGAGCAGCAGAAGCACCGATGCCGCGAGGTAGACGAGCCAGGTCTTCGTCATGTGGCCGTTCGAGAAGTACCAGTGCTCCCATGCAAGCCGCCGCGACTCGGGGTATCCAGAGGGGTCGACCGACGCCAGCGTCGATGCAAGCGACGAGACGGCCGCGTTCACGCCGACCGCGTCGCCGCGGATCCACGCGTTCACCAGCGCGCGCCATTCGGACGCGATCCCGGTCCGCGCGGTTTCGGGGAGATCCGCCGGCGGCTCCGTCCGCTCCGCGAGCAGGAGCATCGCGCCCGGCACGGGCTCCGGCCCATCGGCGAACATCACCTCCGCGATCCCATGCCACGGCCGCTGCGCATCACCATCGCCGCGCGGCACGATCCGCAGCCGCGAAAGCAGGAAGCGCGGGTCCTTCACATTGAGCGCGCTCTCGATCGCATCGACGGTCTTCGCGGTGCGCAGCAGGTCGCCCTGCATCTCGCGGAGCACACCGAGCACCGCGGGACGGGTGAGGAAGGCCTCCGAGATCAGTCCCGAACTCCTGAACGCGCGCATGCGTTCGGCCGTCTCCGGCAACAGATCCTCCGCGATCACCGCGTCGGCGATGCGTTCCCGCGGTCCCGCACCCTTGACGAACACGACATCGGCCGTGCGGTACTCGTCCGGACGGAAGAGCATGTCGAGGTAGGTGTACATCGGGTCCTGACCTGCGATCCGGCGTGGCCCCGACACGAACGACATCATCTCGCTTGCGAAACTCGAGAAGCTATTGAGACGGCCGTCGGCCTGCACGGCGACCGTCGCGAACGGCGTGAGGTCGACCTGATCGCGGAACGACGCGGCGGGCACCGCGGCCTCCTGCGCACGCGCGGCGTGGAGGGGGAGCAACGCCGAGAGGATCGCGACGACGAGGATTCCGATCGAACGCTTCATGGAACAACCTCCGCCGCCGCCGCGGCCGTCGCGGGCTTGCCGAGCCGCGCGAACACCTCCGCCTGACGGCGGCGCTTGATGACGGGCTTCACGTAGAACGCATAGAGCATGCCGGCGACGGCGATGCAGCAGCCGAGCAGCTGGATGTAGACACCCTCGCGGTTCCCGACGCCGAGCACCGTGTAGTTCAGCCCCGCGCTGGGCACTTCTCCCGCCGCGGGACGGCGATCCGGTGGATCCCACTGCGCCTGGAAGTACCAGAGCCCGTCGTGCTCGACGGGATTGTTCACGCTGACATCGACCGGGCCGGACCACGAACCGCCTGCATCCCGGAAGAGCAGCCGGCTGCGGTAGTCGCGGATCGACCCCTGCTCGCCCGTGAACCCGCCGACATGCGAACTCAGCACGAACTCGTCGAGCGCGACCTCGGTGCGCAGCGGCAGCCGCTGACGCGAGAACATGACCTCGATCTCGCGCCCATCGGCAAGCCGGATCGCACGCGGCTCGAACGGCGCGCGCCGCAGCGCCTCGTCGGCCGAGTCGAACACCCAGCGCGTGAACGGAATCCACTCGCTGCGCCCATCGGGCATCGTCAGCTTGATCTGCGCGAAGGTCTCCATCGCGTCGCGCTGGCGCTGGTTGCGCGGAACGACGAGCGGCTTCGTCTCGAAGGTCCCGCGCGCGTAGAGCTCGTCGACGCGCACCGTGACACCACCGCCGATCGGCACGGCCTCGCGCAGCTTCGCCTCGGCGACGGTCGGCTCCGCGGTGACCGAGGAGACGACGCGCAGGCGCCCCTCCTCGGGACCGTGCGCGAGCACCACGAGCGCCAGTCCGTTGCCCGGATCGAATCCGATGTCGATGGAGTCATCGATGATCTTCGGTCCTCCATGCGCATCCATCGCATCCGAGTCGGTGACATCGCGCGTGAGCGCGGGCTGGTCGAACACCCAGCGGCGGAAGAGGCCCTTCGGCGTCCGCACCTCGACGATCGCGACCGCCACGGTTCCGACCGAGATGGGGAGACTGTCCTGCACATTCACCACGCGGTACGCGTAGGGCGCGGAACCGTCGCCACCCGATCCGGCGATCTCGATGAAGGGAGCGTCGGGATTCGTCGCGGCCACATCGCGGATCTGCTCGCGGATCTCGATGCCCCGCCCCGGCACACGCAGGGTCAGGGCGGGCTGGCGCATGAAGCGGCCGAGCTCCTCCTCGCGCTCGAGATGCACGAACCGGAGCAGGCCCTCGTCCGCGCGCGACGCCTTCGGATCGAGCGCGATCAGCCGGTACGGCGCCTTCTGTCCCCGGTCGCTCGCCACCTCGAGCAGGGCGATCGGATTGATCGGCGCGTTCGCACCACCATCCGCCACGCGACTGCGTGGAATGGCATACCGCAGGTAGCCGTTCACACGGAAGGTGACATCGCGCATCGGGTCCTCCGCCGATGCGGCCGGCACCGCGATGTCCAGCGGATCGATCGGCAGCAGATCGTCGCCGCCCTGCTGGAACACATCGTCGCGGCTCGCGATGTAGTCGTTGTAGAGCGGCATCCCGTCGATCGGCCGCTCGGACCACTCGGAGGCGCCCTTCGGCCGCACATAGAGCGCCCACGACTTCGCGAGGTCGTTGCGCAGGTAGAACCAGTCCTGCGGCGCGTAGTCGAGCGCGAGCGAGAGCCCCTCGTCGAAGATGGGCTTGCCGAGTTCCTTCACGGCGCGCTTCATCGGCTGCTTGGGATCGTCGGTCAGGATCAGGTCCTCGGTGAGCTCCGGATATCCCGCGAGAAGCTGGCGCATGTAGCGCTTCCCTTCGCGCTCGACCGCGACGGTCACCGAGTACGCGCGCTTGCCCTTGTCCTCGCCGGTCAGGAGTTCCCACGCGGGATCGATGCTGCGAACCTCGAGTGAGATCCTCTGCCCGCCTTCGCCGCGCTCGACCCGCTGTCCCGGGGACGCGGTGAACACGATCCGCTCCCGCGCCATCGATCCGTCCGACCGCGCCGCGTCGAACTCCGCGACGATCGTGCGGCGCGCGACCGGCGTGTCACCCTCGACCTTCAGCCCGAAGTAGATGAACGATCCGATCACGAGCACGATGATGCCCGCATGGATGCCCCAGACGCCGTAGTTCACGGGCTTGAACGGAATCCGCCTCAGCGTCGTGACCACGATGTTGAGCGAGATCAGGATCATCATGAGGTCGAACGGCCACCAGTGGAACCACTCGAACTCGGTCATCTCGAGGTTGCGCCACTGCCGCAGCTGGTCGTGCGCCCAGTTGGCGGGATCGAAGATGTTCCATGTCCCCGCGTCGAAGTCCGGGTAGACGATGCCGGCGGATCCGATCGAGGAGTAGACGAACAGGATCGCCATGAGCCAGATGCCGAACTTCACGCTCGAGAAGAGGTCGAGCGCCCAGCCCGCGACACCCCTTCGCCACCAGGGCGCGCGGTCGCTGTGGTTTCGGCTCGTCGGTTCGTTCGTGGCGGTGCTCGTCATGCGGTCCTTCGCTTGATACTTCGCGCGTGCGCGGGGACGGAACTCGGGCGGATGCTACGCGCCGAGGCGGCGGCCATACCGCCGCGACCCGCGCGGGTTCGATCGATTCCGACGGAATCATCCGATCGTCGCGATCGACTATCATCGCCCGCCCGGAGAACCACATGCGCATCGCACGAACCGCCACCATCGCCGTCACCTTCCTTCTCGCACTTGCGTCAACCGCGACCGCACAGGACAAGCCCGCGCCCGCAGCGCCGCCGTCCGCGCCCGCAAAGGCACCTGCCGTCGCCGCAATGGAGTACTGCGTGTTCCGCACCAGCATGGGCGACATCGTGATGGAGCTCGACCGCGCGAAGGCCCCGATCACGGTTGAGAACTTCGTCGGCTACATCAAGGACGGCTTCTACGACGGCACCGTGTTCCATCGGATCGTCCCGAACTTCGTGATCCAGGGCGGCGGCTTCGACACCACGGGTACGCAGAAGCCGAACAAGGCCCCGATCTCGAACGAGTGGCAGAATGGCCTCAAGAACCTGCGCGGCACGCTGTCCATGGCGCGCACGGCCAACCCGAATAGCGCCACGAGCCAGTTCTTCATCAGCCTGAAGGACAACGACATGCTGGACCAGCCCATCTCGGGCGGCGCGGGCTATGCCGTCTACGGCAAGGTGATCGCGGGCATGGACATCGTCGACCAGATCGCGACGGTGAAGAGGACCATCAAGAAGGGCATGAAGGACTGGCCGGTGGAGGACATCGTCGTCACCAAGGCCGAGATGCTGACGAAGGCCGAAGCCGACAAGCTCGCGGCGCCGAAGTCGAAGCCCTCGGCTCCCTCGGCTCCCGCGGCTCCCTCGGCTCCCGCGGCGCCGACTGCGCCGGCCGCACCCGTCGAGAAGGCTCCCGCGCAGAAGCCCACCTCGCCCGCGGCACCCTCTCTCTGACCACGGTCGGCCGAAGAGCAACGCATCAAACGAAGCGCGCGGGCCGATCGGCCCGCGCGCTTTCTTCTGACCGCGGTCGAACCCACGCTCAGATGTCGAACTTGATCCCCTGCGCGAGCGGCAGGTCCTTCGACCAGTTGATCGTGCAGGTCTGGCGGCGCATGTACTGCTTCCACGAATCGGACCCCGACTCGCGGCCGCCACCCGTGTCCTTCTCGCCGCCGAACGCACCGCCGATCTCGGCGCCCGAGGTGCCGATGTTCACATTCGCGATACCGCAATCGGATCCATCGGCGGAGAGGAACCGTTCCGCGCTGCGCATGTTGAGCGTGAAGATCGCACTCGAGAGCCCCTGGTCGACCGAGTTCTGGATCTCGATCGCCTCGTCGAGATCCTTCACGGCGTAGACATAGAGGATCGGCGCGAAGGTCTCCTCGCAGCAGATGCGCGGACGGCAGCCGTTCGGGACACGGTAGAGCGTCGGCTCGACGAAGTTGCCGGGCTTCCCTGCGAGCCGGTCGATCCCCGCGACACCGCCCGCGAGCAGCGTGCAGCCCTCCTTGTCGGCCTCGGCGCACGCATGGCGCATGTTGTCGACAGCCTGCCGGTTCACGAGCGGACCCATGAGCGTGCCGGCCGCGAGCGGATCGCCGATCGGCACGGTCTTGTAGGCCTTGGCGAGTCGCGCGCAGAGATCGTCGACGACCTTCTCGTGGACGAGCAGACGCCGCGTCGAGGTGCAGCGCTGGCCCGCGGTGCCGACCGCGCCGAAGAGCACCGCGCGCACGACCATCTCCATGTCCGCGTCGTCCATCACGATGATCGCGTTGTTCCCGCCGAGCTCGAGCAGGCAGCGGCCGAGTCGCTTCGCGACCACCTCGCCCACGCGACGGCCCATGCGGCACGAGCCGGTCGCCGAGATGAGGGGCAGCCGGCGGTCGGAGATCATCGTCTCGCCGACCTCCGCGTCGGTACCGATCACGAGCGGGAAGAGGTCCGCGGGATCGATACCCTCGGGCCGCCAGATCTCCTGCTCGCGCAGCACCCTCCAGCAGATCTCGCTCGTCGCGATCGCGGTGAGCGGCGTGATGAGCGACGGCTTCCAGATGCACGCATCGCCGCAGACCGCCGCAACCATCGCGTTCCAGCCCCACACGGCGTTCGGGAAGTTGAACGCGGTGATGCATCCGATCACGCCGATCGGATGCCACTGCTCGTACATGCGGTGGCCCGGGCGCTCCGAGTGCATCGCCAGACCGTAGAGCTGGCGCGAGAGGCCCACCGCGAAGTCGGCGATGTCGACCGTCTCCTGCACCTCGCCGAGTCCCTCGGCCATGATCTTGCCCATCTCGAGCGACACGAGCTGGCCGAGCGGCTCCTTCATCTCGCGGAACGCGTTGCCCATGCGGCGCACGATCTCGCCGCGCTTCGGAGCGGGCAGCTGCCGCCATGAGGCCTGCGCCCGGACCGCACGCGCCACGGCGCTCTCGTAGTCGGCCTTCGACTCGAGCCGGACCGCCGCGATCGCCTCGCCGGTGGCGGGACTGTCGCTCGTCACCGAGTTGGCCGTGCCTGGCGCGCAGATGCGGGAATTGTTCGAGAGTCCGAGGGCGTCGAGAACGGGATGCATGGGTCGGAGGATAGCGACTGCGCGCGCCCGCGGGCCGCGCGACCGACCCGCGCGAGTGGCGT
>JBEAQW010000365.1:0-2628 GCA_041163725.1 Planctomycetota bacterium | reverse complement strand
GCGAGGCTGAGCACGGACGGCGGATCGAACGAGATCTTCGGAGCGGGCGCGGACTGCTGCGCGGGCGAGGAGATCGAGACGGCCAGCGCGGCCACGACGGAGGATAGTCCGAGGATCATTTTGTTCTCCCTGACGCGCGCGGGATGATGACGCGCGTTCGCACCGACTATCGCAGCATCATGCGGGTGCGTCAAACAGCACGGCGCCGTTGACGACGGTCCGCACGACGCGCGGCGCCTCGCGCGTCCAATCCACTTCGAAGGGCGAGCGGTCGAGCATCACCAGGTCGGCCGCACGCCCCGCCCTCAGAAGGCCGGAAGGCAGCTGGAGCATCTCCGCAGGCACGCGCGTGTACGCCGCGAGAGCGTCCTGGACGGAGATCGAATGCTCCGTCGCGAAGGGGCGGCCGTCGAGATCGAGGCCGGTGACGGCGGCCTTGATGCCGAGCATGGGGTCGGGCGAGACGATGGGCCAGTCGCTGCCGAAGGCGAGGCGTGCGCCATGCGCGAGCAGCGAGCGGAACACGAAGAAGCGATCGATCCGTCCCGCGCCGAGCCGTGCGAGCGCCAGCCGCGCGTCGTCGGCCTTGTGGAGCGGCTGCATGCTCGCGAAGCGTCCCGCAAGACGCGGGATGTCGCGCGCGTGAAGCGTCTGCGCGTGCTCGAAGCGCGGCGCCGGAGCGTCGGCGCACGCGTCCATCGCGTCGAGGAGTTCGCGCGCCGCACGGTCGCCGATCGCGTGCACGCTCGGCGAGAGACCGAGCGACTGCACGGTGCGCATCCAATCCGCGAGCTCGCCGCGCAGCGTGTGCTCCATCGCGAGACCGCAGGTGTCCGGCTTGTCGGAGTATGGATCGAGCATCCACGCGGTGCGCGAGCCGAGCGTTCCATCGGCGAAGCTCTTCATCCCGATGATGCGGAAGAAGTCGTTCGATCGCGCGGGGAGCGCGGGGGGCGCATCGAGCGGCCAGTCGCGGTCGAGCACGGTCGCGTGCACGCGCAGGCCGCGCGCGCGGGGTTCGTGCAGGTACACGCCCTCGATGTCGCGGAGGTACTCCATCGACCCCACGGATCCGATGCCGAGCGAATGGAGATACGCGCAGGCCTTCGCGAGATTCGCGCGCTTCGCGACGAGCGATGGCTCCGGAATCGCGGGAATCACGCGCTTCCACGCGGCCTGCTCGCGGAAGATGCCACGCTCGCCGTCGATCTCGCCGCCATCGATGGGCGAGCGGTCGAGGCGGCCGAGCGCCGCGTCGTTCACGACGCACGCGTGCTGATCCATGCGCCATGCGACGGCGGGGCGGTCGCCCGCGGCGGCGAGCCATGCGCGCGCGGGCGCATCGCCGCGCCAGTCGGCCTCGTTCCATCCGAAGCCGACGAGCCAGGCCGTGGAGTCGCCGGATTCATCGAGCGATCGCGCGTGTCGTGCGATGCGATCCTCGAACTCCTTCCGCGACGCGCAGCCGGAGAGGTCGCACTGCGCGAGGGTCGCCGCACCGAGGGTGAGGTGCAGGTGCGCATCGATGAACGCGGGTCCGACCCAGCGTCCACCGGCATCGACGATCGTGGAACCGGGTTCGGGTTCGCCGTCGATCGAAACGATGGTGCCGTCGCGAAACGAGATGCGCGACGCATGCGGACGGGCCGGATCGGCCGTCCAGATGCGTGCATGCACGATCGTCGTCGTGGAACTGGTGCTCGGACACGAGGGTCGGTTCATCGAGCCGACTATGCTACGGCCCCATGCGTCGATGCAACGGACCGTCGATTCTCCCATCCGCCTTCGCGATCGCCGCGATTCCGCCCGCGATCCTGCTCGCCGCCTGCGAGCGTGGACCCGCTCCAAAGGCGCCCGCGCCGCCCGTGCCGGTGGCTGCGGCGCCCGCTGCGAAGGAGGACTTGCCGGCGGACGGCCCCGCCGCGGTCGACCCGTCGCAGTGGCGCACCTCGACGAGCGCGGATGACCCGACCATCGTCGAGGTCGCGGGCCTTCGTGGTCCGAAGCCAGCGTCGTGGGTCTGGACGAAGCCATCGATGCAGTTCCGGACGCTGCAGTACGCCGTCGCGGGCGAGGAGGACTCGACGAAGGCGGCCGAGCTCATCATCAGCGTGTTCCCCGCAGGCGACGGTGGGCCGATCGACGCGAACATCACGCGATGGCGCGGCCAGTTCCGCATGGGCGACTCCGCTCCCGAGGCCATCGTCCGCGACTTCGAGGTCGGCCCGCTACAGGTCAAGCTGGTGGAACTCGAGGGCGACTACATGGCGATGGGCGCGCCCGCGGCGAGGCGCGGCTTCGCGCAGCTCGGAGCCATCGTGCAGGCACAGGGACGCAATGTGTTCTTCCGCCTGCTCGGCCCGAAGGAGACGGTCGAGGCGAATCGCGGCGAGTTCATGAATCTGATCGAAGGCTTGATGCCGGCGGATTGACCCCGGCGTCCGCGACGACACGGATCGAGAAAGGCCGCGCGAGTGAATCGCGCGGCCTTTGGGAAAATCGCCTGTTCGTCGTCGCCGCCGTTCAGCTGCCAAAGAACGTGCTGACTTCGTGCCAGTTTACTACCTCCCACCACGACTTGAGGTAGTCGGGGGGGCGGTTCTGGTAGTAGAGGTAGTACGCGTGCTC
>JBEAQW010000364.1:0-4479 GCA_041163725.1 Planctomycetota bacterium | reverse complement strand
GGTTCTCGAGGATGTTGTAGGAGAAGTCGTCGGTGCGGCCGAACTCGAAGCCGCGCTTCACGCCGCCGCCGGCGAGCCAGACGCTGAAGCAGCGGCCGTGGTGGTCGCGGCCCGAGCTCGGATCGCCGAAGCCGCCCTGGCTGTACGCCGTGCGGCCGAACTCCGTCGCGAAGATCACGAGCGTGTCGTCGAGCATGCCACGCGCCTTCAGGTCCTTCAGCACCGCGGCGGTCGGCTGGTCGATGTCGCGGCACTGGTTCGGTAGCTGGCGGTCGAGCGCGATGTGCTGGTCCCATCCGCGGTGGAAGAGCTGCACGAACCGCACCCCGCGCTCGAGCAGCCGTCGTCCGAGCAGGCAGTTCGCCGCGTACGAGCCGGGACGCCGCGCGTCCGGTCCATACATCTCGATCGTCTCGGGCTTCTCGTCCGAGAGATCCGCGAGCTCCGGCACGCTCGACTGCATGCGGAACGCCATCTCGTACGCGTCGATCCGCGCGAGCGTCTCCGGGTCGCCCGCCTCCTCCGCGTGCATCGCGTTCAGCTTCGCGAGATCGTCGAGCACGGCGCGGCGCGCATCGCGGTCGACTCCATCGGGGTTCGCGAGATACGGCACCGGATTCCCACCCGGCCTGAATCCGACGCCCTGATGCGAGCTCGGCAGGAATCCACTTCCCCACAGCCTCGAGAAGATCGGCTGGCCCGGGTTCTTGCCCGCGCCCTGCGACACCATCACGACGAACGCGGGGAGGTTCGCGTTCTCGCTTCCGAGCCCGTAGCTCGCCCACGCGCCCATGCTCGCGTACCCCGGCAGCTGGTTGCCCGTGTTCATCAGCGTGATCGCGGGATCGTGGTTGATCGCCTCGGTGTGCAGGCTCTTGATGATGCAGAGTTCGTCCGCCACCGTCTGGAGGTGCGGCATGAGATCGCTGATCCACAGGCCGCTCTTCCCGCAGTTCCGCCCCTTCGCGACCGGCGGCACGACGAGGAACCGCGACTGCCCGCTCGTCATGCCCGTCACGCGCTGCGTGCCCTTGACCGACGGCGGCAGGTCCTGCCCCGCGTGATCCCAGAGCGCCTGCTTCTGGTCGAAGAGATCGATGTGCGACGCGCCGCCCGACTGGAACAGGCACAGCACGCGCTTCGCACGCGGCGCGAAGTGCGGCAGACCCGCGAGCACGCCGTCGGCCGACGCCGCTCCGCCGAACAGCGCGTCGCCGATCAGCGACGCAAGCGCCATCGATCCGACGCCGTGCGCGGTGCGCGAGAGGAAGCTCCGGCGCGTGAGGAACGCCAGTCGTTCGTCGATCGGGGTCGCGGCGGCGGATGGTGGGCAATCGTGTCGCATGGGTCGTCGTCCCGCCGTCAGTTTCTCGTCACCGTCTCGGACAGATTGAGGAGCACCGTCGCCACCTGCGACCACGCGGCGAGTTCCGCGGGGTCGACATGCGCGACCGGCTCGCTCTCGCCGTGCGCGATCGCGCGCTCCGCGGCCGCAGGCGCCGCGCGGAACCGTTCCCTCTCGCGCACGAGCGCGCGAGCGAGCACCACCGCCTCCTCCGGCTTCGGCGTGCGCGAGGTCGCCTCGGTGAACGCCCACACGATCCGCGCCGCATCGTCGCCCGCACGCATCGCGATCCGCTCGCCGAACGCGCGCGCGGCCTCGACGAACTGCTCGTCGTTCAGGAGCACGAGCGCCTGCAGCGGCGTGTTCGTGTTCGCGCGCTCGAAGGTGCATGTCTCGCGGTTCGGCGCATCGAGAATCGCCATCGCCGGCGGCGGCAGCGTGCGCTTCCAGTAGGTGTAGATGCTCCGTCGATAGAGCTTCGCGCCACGGTCCTGGTGGAAGCTCTGCGCCGTCGCGGGACTCGACCCGTAGTGGCTGACCTCGCGCCACGGGTCGCCCGGCGTGTACGGATTCACGCTCGGCCCGCCGATCTCGTCGACGAGGAGCCCGCCCGCCTTGAGCGCCGCGTCGCGGATGAACTCCGCGGGCAGACGCATGCGCGGCCCGCGCGCAAGCAGCCTGTTCGCGGGATCCTGCGCGAGTGCATCGGCCGTCGCGCGCGAGTCCTGCCTGTAGGTGGCGCTGAGCGCGATCATCCGCACGAGCCGCTTCAGGTCCCAGCCGTGCTCCGTGAAGTCGCACGCGAGCCAGTCGAGGAGCTCGGGGTGCGACGGCCATTCGCCCTGCAGCCCGAAGTCGCTCGCGGTGCGCACGAGTCCCGTTCCGAACATCATCTGCCACGCGCGGTTCACCGCCACGCGCGCGGTGAGGGGATTGCGCGGATCGACCGACCACTCCGCGAGCGCGAGCCTGTTCGCGGGCGCGCCCTCCGGAAGCGGCGGCAGCACCGCCGGCACGCCGGCCTCGACCCTGTCGCGCGGCGCCGCGTAGTTTCCGCGCTCGAGCACGAAGGTCTCGCGGGGCGCGGGCGCGGTGTCCATCACCATCGTCGGGAACGCCTCGGTGCGCGCCGCAAGCCGCTCGCGTGCGTTCGCGAGATCGATGCGCGCGCGCTCGGTCGCGGGCGCATGCATCCGGTAGTAGTCGTCGAGCAGCGCGCGCTCCGCATCGCTGCGCGCCTCGCGCGCGACGCCAAGCGCGCGGACGACCGCAGGCGGCAGCTTGGTCCCGTCGTCGACGCCGCTCACGAGCGCGAACTCCATCCGCCGCGCCGCGACATTGCCCCAGCGCCCGAAGTTGATCTGCGCGGTCAGGTGCGTCGCATCGGCCGCAAGCGGCTCGTCGAAGATCACCGTCAGGTGCACCGGCCCCTCGTGCGCGAGATCGGGCATCCACGCGTGATCTCCGCGCGTGTCGAGCACGCCGCGCGGGTGGTTGCCCTCGCTCCAGCAGTTCGCGGTCGCGCCCTGCAGTCCGAGCATGCGGTAGAGATTCACCTGCGGGCTCGCGACCGTGCCCGCCGACACCGACACATTCGTCACCGCGAAGGTGTGCTTGCCGCCCTCGGCGGCCGACCAGCCCCACCCCGCGCCGGGCGCGGCCGGATCCTCGTGCATCGTGATGCGAAGCCCCGACACGGGACGCGACGGCTGTTCGAACTCCATCGCGACATCGAACGCCAGGAAGCTCATCGGCCGCTCGACGCGCGCGAACCGCCCGTCCTCGATCGAGAAGCCGCTTCCCGTGTTCGGCGTGCTCATGCCCGTCAGCCGCACCGGATGCGTGGCGAACCCGAGCCCGCGCCGCGCGAGCGCGCGCTCTGCACCGAGCTCCCACGCCTCGAAGGCTTCGCGGTCGATGGACGCGAGCTGCGCCTCGAGCGCCGCGATCCGCGCGCGCAGCGCGTCCTCCTCGCCCGTCACGAGCACCGACCGCACGCTCGCGACCGGGCTCGCATTCACGCCGCCATCGCCGCCGTGCGCGGCTTCGGTCGTCTGGTTGAAGTACGCGAACAGGCTGTAGTACTCGCGCTGCGTGATGGGATCGAACTTGTGATCGTGGCACTGCGCGCACCCGAGCGTGAGACCGAGCACCGCCTCGCCGTAGGTGCGCACGCGGTCGGCGCCGTAGGTGACGAGGTTCTCCTCGGCGATCGTCCCGCCCTCGTGCGTGTTCATCGCGTTGCGCTGGAAGCCCGTCGCGGTCAGGGTCGCGTCGTCGCGCCCGGGCAGCAGGTCTCCCGCGAGCTGCTCGACGAGGAAGCGGTCGTACGGCTTGTTCGTGTTGAACGCGTGGATCACCCAGTCGCGCCACAGCCACATGTGCCGTCCGCCGTCGATCGAGAAGCCGTTGGTGTCGGCATAGCGCGCGGCGTCGAGCCACGGCAGCGCCATGCGCTCGCCGTAGTGCGGACTCGAGAGAAGCCGGTCCACGAGCCGCTCGTACGCATCGGCGCGCCGATCCGCGACGAACGCGGCGACCTCCTCGGCCGAAGGCGGCAGTCCCGTGAGGTCGAGCGTGACGCGGCGCATGAGCTCCGCGCGCGCGGCTTCGGGAGCGCGCGTGCGTCCCTCGACCGCGAGCCGTGCATCGATGAAGGCATCGATCGGCGAAGGCGCGTTCCCGGGAACCGCGGGCTTCACCGGCGCGACGAACGCCCAGTGCTCCGCGTACGGCGCACCCTGCTCGATCCACGCGCGGATCAGCTCCTTCTGCGCATCATCGAGCATCCGGTGCGACGACGGCGGCGGCATGAGATCGTCGGGATCCGCGGCGGTGATCCGCTTCCAGACCTCGCTCGCCGCGGGGTCGCCCGGCACGATCGGGGTGACGCCGTCGTTCGTCGCGTACGCGAAGTCCGCGCGATCGAGCCGCAGACCCGCCTTGCGGGTGCTGCCGTCGAATCCATGGCACGCGAAGCAATTCTGCGCCAGGATCGGCCGGATGTCGCGGTTGTAGTCGACGCGCTCCGGCGCTCCTTGCGAGGCGAGCGTCGTCAGGAGGATCGCGACGGCGGAGGTCGACGGCATGCGGAGAGGATACGGGCGCGCACGCGCCGCTCCAACCGTCGGAAG
>JBEAQW010000363.1:0-11323 GCA_041163725.1 Planctomycetota bacterium | reverse complement strand
ACAATCCCGCGAGCACCATCATCGGACGGGCGTTGATCGCGATGGCCGGTGGATTCGCGCTGGGCTTCGCGGTGGGGCTTGTGTGCGACTGGCTCGTGCGCGAGGAGATCGGAGGCATCGAAGCGACGGTGTTCGCACACTCCAGCCGTTCCGGTTCTGCGGTTCGTGACGCCGACGAGGTCGATCTGCAAGGTCTGACCGGCGTCGATGTGATCGAAGAGGACGATGCGGCGCTGGCTTCCGCGTCCGTTGCAACGGACGATGCGAGAGCCGTGTTGCAAAGGTGACACCGTTCGACGGGTGAGTGCGCGTTGCCTTGGCATGAGCCGGAGACGATGCGCGGGTGAGTCGGACCCGATCGATCGGGTTCGGTCTGTGACGCATGGAATCGGTGCTTGGAGAAAAGTTTGCGGCGTCAGGCGAAAGGCCCTTGCACGGGGGGGATTCTCGTTATACTGACGTCGCGATTGCGGACAAGGATGTCCTTCAATCGCACGCGCGCAACGCGCGGCAGCTCGGGAAACATCGAGTTTGGCCTCGTGGAACGCGCGGATTCGCAAGGGTTTGCCGCTTCGATCAACTCGGAGCGGCAGGCGTGGGCGAATCGAAGGGTGCGTAGGTGTGCGGAACTCCGCCAACCCGTACCCGTGCGAACGGATCTCGCAGACGCGCACGCGCGCGTCGAACCGTTTGTTGCAGCGCGCCGCATCGGGCGCCGCGACAGTCGGACCGAGCATCCTGAACACGGGTATCGAACGGGTTGGAAAGCGAGTCGAGCGGGTCATCCGCTCGGGTCTCCCCGGTGGGCCGCATCGGAGTGTCGTTCGTGGTCGCTCGGTTGATTGCCAGCCGGGCCATCGGGAGCGGTCCTTCACTTGCGCACGCTGGCGGTTGTGCTGGAGAGCGCAGCCGTCGGAGGTGGTCCCGGACGATGTCTCGAATCCCCGAGGCGGCGTTTCGGGAGAGGTGATCGGGCACGGAACTTGCGAGGTTTCTCGCAGGCAGTCCCTGCCCAGGAACAGAGGACGAGTGGTCAAGGAGCCGACCGAATGTCCAGGACCGTACGAGAGAACCAGTCTTCCGCAACTGCAACCGTCTCGAAGTCTTCCGCATCCAAGTCGAGTCCGGCACGCGCCGGCTCGGGAAAGGCCAGCGGTGGCAAGTCCACCGGTGGTACCGCCGTGCTTTCGCGTCGGTCCGCCGCGGCCTCACCGCCAGCCGCTGCGCCATTGGCCAAGGCTTCTACGGCCAAGGCTTCTACGGCCAAGGCTTCCACGGCTACGGCTTCCACGGCTACGGCTTCCACGGCGACGGCTTCCACGGCCAAGGCTTCTACGGCGAAGCCTGCCGCCTCGCGGACCCGAAGCATGGCTGCAGCCATCGTGGCCGAACCCGCCGCGAGCGTGCCGCCGCGTCGCTCGCGCGTCGCAGCCGCCGCCGCGCCGCGTGCCGTGACGAAGGCATCCGCAAGCGCCGCCGCCGCAGTTCGCGCCGCGAAGGAGCCTGCGAAGCCGCTCTCGCTCGCCGAGCGTCCGATCGATCAGGTCTGGCGCGAGTACCGCGCAAGCCCGACCGAGGCGATTCGCAACTTCCTCGTCGGGCGCCACCTCGACCTCGTCGCCTACGCAGCCGAGCGTCTGCACAAGCGTCTGCCCAGCGAGGTCGAGATCAACGATCTCAAGAGCGCGGGTGCGTTCGGCCTGATGGATGCCGTCGAGTCGTTCGATCCCGACCGCGGCGTGAAGTTCGAGACCTACTGCACGCAGCGCATCCGTGGCGCGATGTTCGACGAGCTTCGCTCGATGGACTGGGTGCCGCGCCTCGTGCGCAGCCGCACGGCGAAGGTCGAGAAGGTCCGCAAGTCGATCGAGATGGAGACCGGCGCGCGTCCCACCGAGGACGAGGTCGCTGCCCGA
This sequence comes from Planctomycetota bacterium, assembly GCA_041163725.1. Lineage (GTDB taxonomy): Bacteria > Planctomycetota > Phycisphaerae > Phycisphaerales > SM1A02 > QWPT01. The sequence continues at coordinate 9,407 of JBEAQW010000363.1, read as the reverse complement.
CTCAATGTCTCGGGTGACGAGTTCGAGAAGCTCCAGAAGGACTCCCGTCCCATCTCGATGGTGAGCCTCACGCGCAAGTGCTTCGAGACCGACAGCTCGAAGGATGTGCGCGAGATCGATGTCGTCGAGGACGGCCGTCAGGAGAACCCGCTGCAGGCCGTGCAGAAGCAGGATCTCCAGGCGCTCATCACCAAGGGACTCTCGCGCGCGGAGCGCCTCATCGTCATCCTCTACTACTACGAGGAGATGACGATGAAGGAGATCGGCGCCACGCTCGATCTCTCCGAGAGCCGCGTGAGCCAGATGCACTCGTCGATCCTCGCGCGCCTGAAGGCGCAGATGCAGAACCGCGAGACCGAGGAGGAGTAAGCGGCGGACCTCCCGCGAGGAACACCGACTGCCCGAGTCGACCGAAATCAGAGCACGGGGCCGCGATATGCGGCCCCGTGCTGCTTTTCATCGAACGGGAGTGCGACCGCTCAGGGGCACGCGCCCCACGCGCCGAGCAGCACGGCGAGATCGGCGCCGCCGACGAGTCCGTCGCCATCGAGGTCGGGTGCGTTCGTTCCCCAGCCGGAGAGCAGGATGGCGAGATCGGCTCCGTCACGCGTGCCGTCGCCGTTGAGATCGCCTCCGCATGGCGCGCAGCGGTACTGCGTGAAGGCGAAGCGGGTGATGTTGATGCTGCGCGCGTTGTCGACCGAATCGGCGATGCCCGTGGGAGTACCGGCGTACGCGACGAGCGGCGAGGAGAAGTGCGGAATGCGCGTTCCCGGTGAGTACGCCATCACCGTGCGGTACTGCGCGCCATCCGTACCGAGGAAGCGGTGCCCGACGGAGTAGGGGAAGACGCCGCCGGCCGTGCAGCCGCCGCCGTCGCCCGGAGCGTGGCAGCAACCCATGTTGTGTCCGAGTTCGTGCGTGAAGGTCCGGTTGGTGAAGCAGCCGAGCGCCGTGACGCTGTAGCCGTATCCCTGCTGGCTCGGATCCGCGCCGGCGAGCCACGCGACGCCGCATGCGCCACCGCCGTCGGCGCGCACGAGTGCCACGAGATCCGCATGCATCGAGTCGCGCAGAGGCAGCACCTCGTCGAGGAGCCCATCGTCCGTGTAGGTCAGCGCGTAGAGATCGTCGACCATCGCCGCCTGCTCGAAGTAGTTCGCCGCAACGGCGGTGCCCACGAGCCGGATCGAGAGGTCGATTCCCGAGGCCGCGTAGATCGCGTTCGAATCCTCGACCGCCCAGAGGATCCAGTCCTCCATCTGCGGAACACCGCCCGCCTGCAGCGCGGCGGCTCCCGTGTAGAGCACGAGGAGATCGACGACCGTTCCATCGCTGCAGGGGGTTCCCGCGACGCCGCCCTCGCCGTTTCCGACGGCGGGTGCGACCAGCTCGTCGCGATGTCCGCACGGAAGGTCGGACGCGGCGTCCTCCGACGCAGTACCGGAGAGGCCGGCCTCGATTCCAGTGAGCGAAGTCCGCAGCGAGCCACCGGGATAGAACGCTCCGGTCACGCGGCCATCGCGCACAAGGAGCGATGCGTGCCGCGAGGGCATGATGGGATGCTCGAGCTTGAGGTGAAAGGCGCGGCTGGCGCCCTCGCCAACCTCGCTCCGTCGCACCACGCGCAGTCCGCGCGCACCGACGGCATCGAACTCCGCGGGGAGTGCGTCCCCGACGCCGATCTTCATGAGAGGGGACGGATCGAAGCGGACCGAGTGTTCGGGAGCGTTCGGTACGGCCGGGCCGAATGTCGAGAGCAGCGCGGCCAGTGCGATCGGGATCATGACGCGAGTCTCGCGACTCCGTCCCGCCGGATCAAGCGCGAATGGCAGAAACGCGCGCGATCGCGCGGATTCCACTCAATCCAGTCGCTGGATCATCACGTTGTAGAACTCGATCGGGCAGCCGTGGCTCTGCAGCGCGATCGGGCCTTCCTTCGCGACTCCGGGCAGCTTCGCATCGACGATGACATGCTTGCCGTTCAGCCACACATTCAGCGTCTCGCCGATCATGCGGATGCGGAAGCGGTTCCACTGACCGACGGGTGCGTCGGCGCATTCGCGGGGCGTCACGCCCGCCCGCACCTCGGGCGGCATCGAGCCGTCGGTTCGGTATCCATACACCTCGCCCGACCCGCACGGCCACGACCAGATGTTCACCTGGCTCTTCGAGCTGCCGCGCAGGTAGATGCCGCTGTCGCGCTCCTCGACCTCGACCGTCTTGTCCTTGCCGTTCTCATCCTTCACCGTCATGCCGTCGGGTCCGATGACGGGGCGCTGCATGAGTCCCTGGTGCTCCTTGGTCCAGCGCCAGTCGCAGAGCAACTCGAAGTCGCCGTACGACTCGTCCGACCAGAGGCTCTTGCCCTTGCCGTCGAATCGGACGAGGTTGTTGCGCACGGTCCAGTGCTCGGGCGCGGCCTCGCCGCGGTCGGCGCCTTCCTTCCAGCCCTTCATCTCGAGCGCGTCGAACATCGGGCGCATGCCCGCGGCCGCGAGATCCGCCGTCATGTCGGCGTCGAGCGCGGGAGATGCCGCGGGGAGTTCGGTGATCCTCAGGTTCTTGAACCAGATCTCGGTGCCCTCGCTCTCGAGGCAGATGAAGCCCTTGCGAGGCGTGACCTCGGAGCAACCGGACACCTCGGTGCCGTTGATCTCGAGCTTGATGACGCCGTTGTTGCAGGTGACCTTGTAGTGGTTCCACTCGCCCGCGCCCTTCGTCGTGCGCGCGCTCGGAAGGCAGCGCTCCCAGCCGCCCGGATGCGGGCGATCGGGCTTCATGCGCGCGCCCCAGATCGAGAAGATGTCGCCCTGGCCCGTGTACATCGTGCGTCCCTGCGCATCGATGTTGTCGGGCGTGAGCATGATCTGCACCTCGATCGACCGGGAGAACGGCACGCCCTGGTAGCAGTACGGATCGCTCCACACGAAGAGGCCCGCGTTGCCCGGGTCGGAGAGGTGCTTCCAGTCGAGTTCGAGCACGAAGTTCTCGTAGGCCTTCTCGCTGCGGAGGATGCCGGTGGGGATTCCCGTGCATCGGATGACCGGAGCGCCGGTCTCGTCCTTGCCAACGGTCCAGGTCGACGCGGAGGTGTTCACATTGACCCAGCCCGAGAGATCCTTCCCGTTGAAGAGGTCGACCGCGCGCGGCGCGATCGCGGTGGGCGCGGCGGCGGCGTCGGCGCTGGCGGGAAGAACGCACGCGCCGAGGAGCGCGGAGACGACACCGAGGACGGGAAGGATGTTCATGGCGGAAAGCGTATCGGATACGCTGATCCCATGGCAAACGAGACGCTCGCCGCATGGCTCGACCTGACCGTCCCGGATGCCGCGCGCAGTCGGGCGTTCTACGCGGATGTGCTCGGCGTCGCGACCAGCGGCATCCCGGTCGGAGGAGAGGACGCACGGTACGAGGACTTCTTCATGCACCGCGAGGAAGGTGGTGCGCCTCTCGCGGGCGTCTGCCACGCGCGCGGCGACAACGCCGGGCTTCCGCCGGTTTGGATTCCGTACTTCACGGTCGCGTCGGTCGACGATGCGTTCGCCCGCGCGATCGAACGCGGGGCGTCCGCCGTGCGCGCGCCATCGACCTGCGGATGGGGGCGCATGGCGTTCGTGCGGGATCCCGATGGAGCGGTGTTCGCGATCGTGGCGCCCGCGAAGTGAAGAGCATCGGGGGACCAATGCAGCACACGCACCGACTCTCCTATCTCGCAGGCCACATGTTCATCGACCTCCCCGAGGGGAGGTTCCTCGTCGATACCGGAAGCCCGGTGAGTTTCGGCGACACGGGGACCGCGAGCTACGGGGGTGAAGGGCATTCGATTCCGCGGGATGCGGGCGGCGTCGACCTCGGGAGCATCTCGGCGCTCGATCTCGATGCGCGCATCGGACAGCGGTTGCGCGGGCTGATCGGAATGGACCTGCTCGGCCGCGAGAGCGTGCTCTGGGATGGGCCGCGGGGGAGGGCGATCGTGCGTCCGCCGGCGCCTCCGGTCGAGGCGCCGTCCGTCCGCATCGATGCAGGTGAACTCGCGGTCTTTGCGGCGGGCGTGCCGGTCGTGGAGGCGCGGTTCGGCGGACGGCCCATGCGCTTCATCTTCGACACGGGCGCCCAGTACGGCTATGTCACGGACGAGGACATGCTCGCGCTCGGCGACGACGCGGGGCCGTTCGACGACTTCCATCCGGTGCTCGGCGCGATCTCGTCGTGTTCGACCAAGATCAGGCTCGAACTCGTCGCTTCCGATGATGCCCGCGTGCGGATCCGGGAGCGCTTCGGATTCGATGCGACGCTCGCGTCGCTGGTGCTCCGACCGCTTGGTGTCGCGGGAATCATCGGCTGTTCATGGCTCTCCGCGCGGCAGGTCTGGCTCCTGCCGTCGGAGTCGCGCATGGCGATCGCGTAGCGCCGTCATGACGCACTTCGCCGCATGCGCCGGGCGACGCCGACCAGGAGGACGAGCGCCGGGACCTCGACGAGCGGCCCGATCACGGTCGCGAAGGCCTCGCTCGACGAGATCCCGAACACCGAGATCGCGACGGCGATCGCAAGCTCGAAGTTGTTTCCCGCGGCTGTGAACGCGAGCGTGGTCGCGCGTGCGTCGTCGGAGCCCGCCCGGCGCGCGAGCCAGAACGAGACGAACCACATGATCGCGAAGTAGAGGACGAGGGGAACGGCGATGCGTGCGATGTCGGCCGGCGCATCGGCGATGCGGTCGCCCTTCAGGCTGAACATCACGACGATCGTCGCGAGGAGCGCGACGAGCGTGATCGGCGAGATGCGCGGTAGGAAGCGCTCCGTGTACCAGGCATCGCCGCGCGCGCGCCTGAGCACGGTGCGGGTCAGCATCCCCGCGGCGAACGGAATCCCGAGATAGACGAGCACGCTCGCGAGGATCTCGCCGATCCCCACCGGGATCTCGACCGGCGCGAGGCCGACGAGCGGCGGCAGGACCGTCATGAAGATCCACGCGTATGCACCGAAGAAGAGCACCTGGAAGATGCTGTTGAACGCGACGAGCCCGGCCGCATACTCGGCGCTGCCGCCCGCGAGGTCGTTCCACACGAGCACCATCGCGATGCAGCGCGCGAGGCCGACGAGGATGAGCCCCGTCATGAACTCGGGCCGGTCGTGCAGGAAGAGGGCCGCGAGCGCGAACATGAGCACGGGGCCGATGATCCAGTTCTGGATGAGCGAAAGCAGCAGCAGCCGCTTGTCGGCGAAGACGCGTGGCAGCTCCTCGTAGCGGACCTTCGCCAGCGGCGGGTACATCATGAGGATCAGGCCCAGTGCGATCGGGATGTTGGTGGTGCCGACGCTCGCGGCATCGATCGCGTCGCGGACGCCTGGCAGCGTTCGGCCGATCGCCACGCCGGCAACCATCGCGAGGAAGATCCAGAGGGTGAGCCATCGGTCGAGGGGCGACAGGCGCTTCGGCGGCTCGCAGGGAGTGCAGGTCGTCATGGGAGAAGGCGCTCGATGTCGAGGATGAAGTCGCGGATCTCGTCGCGGACGCGGCGGTAGTGGGGCAGTGCCTCGTCGTCGGTCGCCGCGCCGGCCGCGAGGCGCGGTGGGTCGTCGAATCCGACATGCACGACGCGTGCGCCGGCGAACACAGGGCAGTGCTCGTCGGCGTGGCCGCAGACGGTGATCACGAGGTCGAATGCGACGCCGCACTCCTCCGGGCGCTTGGATGCGTGGGTCGAGATGTCCACGCCCGCCTCGTTCATGGCGCGCACCGCGAGGGGATCGAGGCCCTTCGGCGCCGTTCCGGCGGACCATGCCTCGATGGCGCCGCGCTTCAGGGCGCGCGCCCAGCCTTCGGCCATCTGGCTACGGCACGAGTTTCCGGTGCAGAGGAAGAGCACGCGTCGCGGCGTTTCAGCAGCAGCCATCGCGGCATCCTTCCCCACCCGAACGGGAATCGGGCGCGCAGGAGCCGAGCGCGTCGGCGAGGGCGGCCATGCGTGACTGCAGTTCGCTCGCGCGGAGCCGGTAGCGGACGATCCGGCCTTCGCGTTCAGGGGACAGCGCGCCGGCCTGCGCGAGCACCTTCAGGTGTCGCGAGACGACGGAGAGGTCGACCGCGCAGCACTCGGCGATCTCGCCGACCGAACAGGCCCGCCGGCATCGTGCGATGCACGCGAGGAGGCGTGCACGCGTCGGGTCCGCGAGCGCGGCGAACAACGCCGGGTCGAGGAGTCCGTCCAGTGCGTCGCGTCGGCGCGCGGCCTGTCGCGGCGTGCGGGGTGGATTTGATACTTGCACCATGGTGCAAGTGTAATGCCTCAGGCTCCGGCATGGGCGGGTGCCGGTTCGGAACGCGGCTCGCGGGGCGTGGAACGGTGCTCCACCGGCTCGGTGCGCTCGAAGCGCGCCTTCGGCCACGGCAGGATGCGCGAGAGGAGCTCGCGGTCGTGCGCGGGGAGGCTCGCGACCTCCGCCATCAGCGGTTCGGGGTCGGTGAACCCATTCTGCGCGAGGGTCGCGAGGTACATCGCCGCGTGGGTCATCGCCGAGTCGAACCGCGTGATCTCCGGCCCGTCGATCCACTCGCAGGAGGCGGCGAGCCGGGCGGCAGCGAGAGAACCGGCGGCATCGCGCGCGCGGTAGGCGGCGATCGACACCGCCTGGTGGGCGCGGAGCGCCTCGATGTTGTTGCGGCTTCCCGTCGCCATGCGCCAGAGCGCGCGCGCCGCATGTGCCGCGTCGACCATCTCGGCCGTCTCCGCCGGCGTGCGATCGGCCTGCTCGATCAGATCCCATGCGCGTTCGGTGAACGCGCCCGCCAACCCGCGCGCGCACTGGCGCGCGTCGGTCTGCTGCATTCGCTGCTGATGCATGTCACTCGCTCCGCTTGGCTTCGAGTTCCTCCCAGCGCGCGTAGAGCCGCTGGACCTCGGCCTGCGCCGCCCCGGCGGCGTCGCACGCCTTCGCATAGGCCTGGTGGTCGGAGATCAACTTCGGGTCGTTGAGCTTCGCCTCGAGGTCGGCCGCCTTCCGCTCGGCCGCTGCGATGGATGCATCTATAGAGTCGTACTCGCGCTGCTCCATGTAGGAAAGCTTCTTGCGCGCCGCGGTGGGTTGCTGCGACGCGGGTCTTGGCGTCTCGCGCGCGGTCTCGGGAGTAGGGGACACCTGCTCGAATTCGCCAAGCGCCCGCAGCGCCTGGGTCAGGCTCGCCACGACGCGCGGAATTCCGTCGGGGGCGCCGAGCACCACGATCCGGTCGGCGAGGCTCTCGAGCATCGCGCGGTCGTGCGTCACGAGCAGCGTGGCGCCCGGGAATGTCTCGATCGCATCCTCGAGGATCTCGAGCGTGGGGATGTCGAGGTCGTTGGTCGGCTCGTCGAGCACGAGGATGTCGGCGGTCTCGAGCATCATCCGTGCGACATGCGCGCGCGCGAGTTCGCCGCCCGACAGCATGGAGACGCTCTGGAGGAGCTGCTCGTCGCGGAAGAGGAAGCGCCGGGCCCAGCTCTTCACATGCATTTCGCTGTCGCGGAAGCGGACCTTCTCTCCGAACGGCGAGATCGCATCCTGAAGGAGCGCGCCGGCGGGGAACTCCGCGCGCGTCTGCGACATGGCGACGGCCCGAGGCGGTGGATCGGCTGTGACGACGCGTCCCTCGTCGGGCGCGAGTTCACCGGTGAGTACCCGCAGCAGCGTCGTCTTGCCGGAGCCGTTGGGCCCCATCAGGCCGATGCACTCGCCCGGGACGACCTCGAGGTCGAGGCGGCGGAAGAGGCGCTTGCCTCCGAGCGATTTCGCGATCCCCTCGGCGGCGATCAGCTTGCGTGTACGGCGGCCGCTCGCGGTGAAGTCGATTCCCGCGGAGGCCGACTGCGCTGCGGCGTTGCGCTCGCTGAGATCCGCGAGTTCCGCGCGCCGCTCGGCGCTGTCCGCGATGCGCGCCTCGCTCTTGGTGCGGCGCGCCTTCGCGCGGCGTCCGAGCCAGCGGTCGTCCTCGCGCACGGTGTTCGCGAGGCTCTGCTCGGCCTTCGCCTGCATCTCGAGGAACTCGACGCGTCGGCGCCGGAACTCGCTGTAGTTTCCGTCGACGGAGAGGGTGCCGTCCGGGTACGCGCGTGAGAGCTCGACGATGCGCGTCGCGCAGTTCTCGAGGAACACGCGGTCATGCGTGACGAAGATCGCGGCGCGCGCGCGGAGATCGTGCCCACCGCGGAGGAGGAAGTCCTCCATCCACGCGAGTCCCTCGACATCGAGGTGGTTCGTGGGCTCGTCGAGGAAGAGGAGATCGGGCGTTCCTCCCGCCGAGGCGAGCGCGCACGCGACCGAGAGACGCTTCTTCCATCCGCCCGAGAGCGTGTCCGCCGGAACCTCCATGCGGTCCCCGTCGAAACCGATCTTGCCGAGGATGACCTGCGCGAGCACCTCGGCGGCGTGCGTGTCGCCGTGTGCGTCGGCGGATCCGAGCGCTGCGGCGGTGCACGCCGAGAGCGGCGTCGCACCAGGAGCGAACTCGTCGCGCTGCGGCACATAGACGGCGACCGTCCCACGCGGCAGGCGGATGTCGCCGTCGTCCGGCTCCTCGCGCCCCGCGAGCATCCGCAGGAGAGTCGACTTGCCCGCGCCGTTCGGTCCGATCAGACCGATCCGCTCGCCTTCGTCGATCGACAGCGAGACCCCGCGGAACAGCTCGCGAAGCCCGTGTGACTTGGAGAGTCCGGATGCGGTCAGGAGCACGCGATCGTCCCGACGGAAGCCGGCACGAGGATCTCGGCGGTGGTCTTGGCCAGGATCTCCTCGGTGGTGACGCCGGGAGCAAGCTCCTTCAGCACGAAGCGGCGCCTCGACTTGTCCATCTCGAGGACGCAGAGCTCGGTGATGATCATGTCGATGCAACGCCGTCCGGTGAGCGGCAGCGTGCACGCGGGGATGATCTTCGGATCACCCTTCTTGTTCGTATGCTCCATCATCACGACGACGCGCTTCACGCCGGCGACGAGGTCCATCGCGCCACCCATGCCCTTGACCATCTTCCCGGGGATCATCCAGTTGGCGATGTCGCCCTCCTGCGAGATCTCCATCGCGCCGAGGATCGCGAGGTCGATGTGGCCGCCGCGGATCATCGCGAAGCTGTCGGCGCTCGAGAAGAACGAGTGTCCGGGTACGCCCGTCACGGTCTGCTTGCCGGCGTTGATGAGGTCGGGATCGACCTCGTCCTCCTCCGGGAACGGGCCCATTCCGAGAAGGCCGTTCTCCGACTGCAGCCACACCTGCATCCCCGCGGGCACATAGTTGGCGACGAGCGTCGGCATGCCGATGCCGAGGTTCACATAGAAGCCGTCCTGAAGTTCCTGCGCGGCGCGTTGGGCGATCTGGTTCCGGTCGAGTGGCATGGGACGCGGATCATACGCCACTCGCGCGGGTCGGTCGCG
>JBEAQW010000362.1:0-8428 GCA_041163725.1 Planctomycetota bacterium | reverse complement strand
AAGCCTCCGGCGAAGACGTCCTCCGCGAACTCGCTCGTTGCGGTGGGAGCGACCGCGCCGGAGTTCACGCTACCCGACTCGGGCGGGAAGCCCGTCTCGCTGTCGACGCTGAAGGGGAAGCCCGTCGTCGTCTACTTCTATCCCAAGGACGACACCTCGGGCTGCACCGCCGAGGCGTGCGACTTCCGCGACAACCTCCAGCAGTTCCGCAAGCTCGGCTGCACCGTGATCGGGATCAGCCCCGACTCGGTGAAGAGCCATGCGAAGTTCGCCGCGAAGTACAAGCTGACGGTGACGCTGCTCGCCGACGAGCCGGAAGCCGCGGGCGTGCCCGCCGTCTGCACCGCCTACGGCGTGTGGCAGGAGAAGAGCATGTACGGCCGCGCCTACATGGGCGTCGTCCGAACGACCTACATCATCGCCGCCAACGGCAAGGTCGCGCACCGGTTCGACAAGGTGAGCGTGACCGGGCATGTGGACGAGGTGCTCTCCGCGGTGAAGTCCCTCGCCTGAGGTCGGCGGTGGGCGCTACGCTGCGCATATGCATGCGATCCAGGTTCAGTTCAAGCGGCTGCGTCCGAGCGCGGTGCTTCCGGTCTACCAGACGGAGCAGGCGGCGGGCATGGACCTCTCCGCCGACATCGATGCGCCCGTGACGCTCGCGCCTGGCGACATCGCGCTGATCTCCTGCGGTTTTGCGATGGCGCTGCCGCCGGGATTCGAGGCCCAGGTGCGTCCACGCTCCGGGCTCGCGACGAAGTTCGGGATCTCGATGCCGAACGCGCCGGGGACCATCGACGCCGACTACCGGGGAGAGGTCAAGGTCCCGCTGATCAACCTCGGGCGCACCCCATTCGTCGTCGAGCCGAACATGCGTATCGCACAGATGGTGATCGCGCGGGTGGAGCGTGCGGAAGTGTTTGAAGTGAATGAACTTACAGACACGGCGCGCGGCTCGGGCGGATTCGGCTCGACCGGGGTGGGACATCGCCCTTTCGCGCCTTGAGGGGTACACCTCGGGCGTGGATTTCGGCACAATGGTGGGTCTCCGGTAGCCCGGAGGAACGAGTCCTTCTGTTTGGAGCCCATCTTGACGACCGCGACCGCTGCAGCCGTGAATGTCCCGCTTCTTGACCTCAAGGCGCAGTACGCGACCATCCGCGGCGAGATCGAGCCCGTCATCCGTGAGGTGATCGAGAGCCAGTACTTCATCGGCGGGCCGAAGATCGGCGAGCTCGAGGCAGAGACCGCGCGCTACTGCGGCGCCAAGCACGCCGTCGGTTGCGCGAACGGTTCGGACGCGATCCTGCTTGCGCTTCAGGCGCTGGGCATCAAGGCCGGAGACGAGGTGGTGTGCCCGACCTTCACCTTCTTCGCGACCGCGGGAAGCGTGCATCGCCTCGGCGCCAAGCCCGTGTTCGTCGACTGCGACCCGGTGACCTACAACATCTGCCCCGAGTCGACGCGCGCGGCGTTCCGGTGCCACAAGGCGATCAAGGCGATCGTGCCCGTGCACCTGTTCGGACAGGCGTGCGATCTCGATGCGATGCTCGAGATCGGCCGCGAGCAGGGGGTACCCGTGGTCGAGGACGCGGCGCAGGCGATCGGTACCGAGGACATCCACGGCACCCGTGTCGGATCGCGCGGCGCGATCGGCACCTTCAGCTACTTCCCGTCGAAGAATCTCGGTGGTTTCGGCGACGGCGGCATCATCACCACGAACGACGACGCCATCGCCGCGCGCATCATGCGGCTCCGCAATCACGGCATGGAGCCGAAGTACTACCACGACGAGGTGGGGATGAACTCGCGCCTCGACGCGTTGCAGGCGGCGGTGCTCCTCGTGAAGATGCGGCACCTCGACGCGTGGAGCGCGGGACGCCAGCGCAACGCCGCGTTCTACGACGCGCAGTTCGCCGCGGCCGGCGCGCGCGATTCCGGCTCGGCGCTTTCCGACGGCGGACTCGCGCTGCGCTATCCGAAGGCCGCACCGGAGGGCGCGCGGCACATCTACAACCAGTACACGATCCGCGTACCCGCGGAGATCCGCGACGCCGTCCGGCAGGACCTGGCCGATCGGAAGATCGGCACGGAGATCTACTACCCGGTGCCGCTCCACCTGCAGAAGTGCTTCGCGCACCTCGGCTACTCGGAGGGCATCTTCCCGCACGCGGAGCGCGCGGCGAAGGAGGCGATCGCGCTGCCCATCTATCCGGACCTGACGCAGGCGCAGCTCGATCATGTCGCCGCGTCGGTCGTCGATTCCGTCCGCAACCGTTCGGCAGCGAGCGCGCGATGAACCTGAACTACCGAAGGAAGAAGCGCTCCAGGCACCATGCGGCCGCGCAGGACGAGGATTCGGCGAACGCGCCGCATCTCGAGCACCAGCTCGTCGCCCGCGGCGACGCGCAGGTCGTGACGACGGTCGCGGAACTCGAGGAAGTGCTCGCGCATGTGCGCGCGAAGGGCGTGTTCGCGTACGACACCGAGTTCATCGGCGAGGAGAGCTACTGGCCGCGCATCTGCCTCGTGCAGCTTGCGACCACCGAGCGCGTGGTGCTCGTCGACGCGTTCGCGCTGACCGACCTTGCGCCGGTGTTCGACCTCGTCGCGGACCCCCAGCTGCTGACGATCGTGCACGCGGGCACGCAGGATCTCGAACCCGTGCGACGGATCCTCGGGCGCGAGCCCGCGAACACGCTCGATGTGCAGGTGGCCGCGGCCTTCGCGGAGATGCCGTGGCCGGCTGGCCTCGAGAAGCTCGTCGAGCGCTTCGCGGGACACAAGATCTCCAAGGGCCACACCTTCACGAACTGGGATGCGCGTCCGCTCACGCCTTCGCAGCTCCGCTACGCGGCCGACGATGTGCGCTACCTGCCGCTGGTGTGGGAGCGCCTGCGCTGCGAGCTCGAGAGCCGTGGATCGCTCGCGTGGGCGCTGCGCGAGTGCGAGCAGAGCGTGAAGATCCCCGCGCGCTTCGACGAGGAGTCGCAGATGCGGCGCACGCTGAAGACCTGGCCGATGAAGCCGGCGCAGATCCCGACGCTGCGGCTGCTGACCCGCGTGCGCGATGAGGTCGCGCGCACCGAGGATCTGCCGCACCGCGTGGTGATGCCCGACGAGTCGCTCGCGGAGATCGTGCGGCAGCGGCCGGTGTCGGCGCAGCAGCTCGGCGCGATCCGAGGGCTGCCCAAGCGCTTCGTGCAGCGGTACGCCGACACGATCGCGCAGGCGGTCGAGGAGGGCGGCAAGCTTCCGCCCGAGAAGATCCAGGCGGGGCGCAGCGTCGAGGAGTCGGGCGAGGAGCGTTCGCGCATCGATGCGCTGCTCGCGATCGTCAGCGCGCGCTGCATCGCCATGGGACTCGCACCCGGCATGGTGGTCACGCGCACCGAGCTGTCGCGCTGGTGGGTGACGCGCAACTCGCAGAAGCCGGTGCCGCTCTTCGAGGAGGGTGACTGGCGCATCGAGGCGCTCGGGAACTGGCTCGACGGGTTCCTCAAGGGTGAGGTGCGGGTGACGATCGCGTGGAAGGACGGGCGTCCGTCGCTCGCGGAGAAGTAGCCATGCGTGCCGTGAATCCGGCGAGCGGCGAGGCGATCGGGGCGGAGTTCGCGCGGAGCGCGCGCGCGGATCTCGAGGCGATGGCCGACACCGCGTTCGATGCGATCGACTTCATGGCCGATGCGGACGGTGCGTGCCTCGCGGGATTCCTCGAGGACTACGCGGCGCGTCTCGAGTCGGATCGCGACGGCATCGCGCGCATCGCACACGAGGAGACGGCGCTTCCCCTGGCACCGCGGCTCTCCGAGGTCGAGTTCAACCGGATGTGCCTCCAGCTGCGCGAGGCGGCGCGGAGCCTGCGCGACGAGTCGTGGCGCGAGGTCGCGCGCGATGATGCGAACCGGCTTCGCTCGACGCTCGTTCCGCTCGGCGGCGCGGTCGTGTGCATCGGACCTTCGAACTTCCCGCTGGCGTTCAACGCGATCTCGGGCGGCGACTTCTGCGCGGCGATCGCGGCGCGCAATCCGGTGATCGCGAAGGCGCATCCGGGGCATCCCAACACGACGGCGCGGCTGTTCGCGCACTGCGCGGCCGCACGCGACGCGGCGGGGATGCCGGCTGCATCGGTGCAGTGCTTCTTCGACTGCGCGCCCGACGACGGAGAGGCGCTGCTCGCGCACGCGGGCGTCGCGGCGCTTGCGTTCACGGGTTCGCGGGCTGCGGGCCTGCGTCTCAAGGCTGCGTGCGACCGCCTCGGGAAGCCGGCGAGCCTCGAGATGTCGGGCGTGAATCCCGTGTTCGTCGCGTCGCATGCGGCGGCGTCGCGTGCCGAGGCGATCGCCGATGCGTGGGTCGCGTCGGTGCTGCTTGGAGGCGGGCAGTTCTGCACGAAGCCCGGCGTGCTCTTCGTCGCGGGCGAGGATGCCGCGTCTCGCGTCGTCGCGCGCGCGACGGAGCTCATGTCGGCCGCGGCGCCTGCGGTGCTGCTCACGGAAGGCGTGCGCGGTCATCTCGCGGAATCGGTGCGGTCACTGCGTGGCGCGGGGATCGAGCCCGTGTGCGGCGGTCGCGCGGTCGGTCCGGGGTTCCGCTTCGAGCCCACGCTGTACGCGCTGCGTGCGTCGCAGGTGCGCGCGGCACGCGGGCTCGCGACGAGCGAGGCGTTCGGGCCGCTCGGCATCGTCGTCGCGGTCGAGGGTGATGCGCAGCTCGTCGATTTCGCGCGTGCGCTTGATGGGCAGCTCGCCTGCACGGTGGTCGCCGATCCCGGCGACGCCGCGGTGCGCGCCACGCTTCTCGGCGTGCTCCGCTTCAAGGCGGGGCGGTTGCTCGACGAGGCGATGCCGACGGGCGTGGCGGTGAGTCCCGCGATGGTGCACGGCGGCCCGATGCCGGCAACGAACGACGCCCGCTTCACGGCCGTCGGACTTCCTGCGGCGGCGAAGCGCTTCTCGAAGGCGCTCTGCCTCGACCGCGTCGGTTGAGCGCGGGCTGCGTGCCGCGGCGCGCGTCAGGGCTTCTTCGACAGCGCCTGCCGGATCACGGTGAGCGCATGCGCGCGCTCGTCGCCCTCGACCGGCCGGCGTGGCGCGCGGACGCGTTCGTTGCCCGTGCCGGTCTCGGCCATCACGAGCTTGATGAGCTGCACGAACTCGGGCACGGTATCGAGCCGCAGGAGCGGGAGGAACCAGCGGTAGAGCGCGTCGCACTCCGCGATGTCGGCGTCGCGCGTCGACTGCGCGAGCTCGAACAGCCGCACGCTCTCGCGTGGAAGCGCGTTCGCGAGTCCCGCGATCCAGCCGCATGCGCCCATGCGCGCACCCTCGACGGCGCAATCGTCGAGTCCGACGAGCGCGCCGACGCGCCGTGTCCGGGACGCACTGCCGGCGACGAGCGCCGTGAGCCGCCTCGCATCGCCGGACGAGTCCTTGACCGCGACGAGGTTCGCGTGGCGTTCGGCGAGCGCGAAGGTCTGCTCGGCGCTGACATCGACGCCGTAGGCGGGCGGATTGTTGTAGAGCATCATCGGAAGAGGGGCCGCCGCGAGCATCGCCTCGAAGTGCGCGCGGTGCTCGCGCCACGGTCCCTTGTGCACATAGGGCGGCAGGATCATGCAGCCGCGCATGCCGATGTCGGCGGCGGCCTCGACCTGGCGCACGGCGTCGCGCGTCGACGCCGCGGAGATCGTCGCGAACGCGCTTCCCTTGCCCTCGCTTGCGGCGGTGATCGCGCGCCAACCCTCGACACGCTCGTCGAAGGCGAGCGTCTGGCCCTCGCCGAGCGAGCCCGGCCAGACCGTGCCGCTGCATCCGGCGTCGAGCATGCGGTGCGCGAGGTCGGCGAGGCCTGTGGAGCACAGGGAACCGTCCTCTCGGAACGGCGTGACGAGCGCTGGAATCACGCCGCGGAACGGCGCGCCGACTTGATCGCTTGCAGTCATGTCCGCAGCGTATCACGCGCTCGGTATGCTGCCCCCGTGCCTTCGTTCCCCGAAGTCCGTCGCTTCATCGACAGCCATACCGAAGGCGAGCCCACGCGCGTGCTGCTCGCCGCCGATGGCGGACCGCTGCCGATCGGGCTCGGCGATGCGATCGCCGCGTGGTCGACGGACGGCGCGCTGCGGGTTCCGGCGGAGATGCTCGCGCTCGCGGCGAACCCGCGGGCGGCCGATGCGACGGTCTGCGCGCTCGTGTGCCGGCCGACGACGCCCGGCGCGCACTGCGGCGTCCTGTACTGGAATGCGACCGCGGCCCTCGGGATGTGCGGGCACGCGACGATCGGCCTCGTCCGCACGCTCGCGGAACTCGATGCGGCGCTCCCGCGTCGGCTCTCGATCGAGACGCGCGTGGGCGCGGTGCATGCCGAGCGCAGGGACGACGGATGCGTCGCCTTTCGCAATGTGCCGGCGACGGTGCACGCGCGCGATGTCGAGGTGGTGCTCGAGCAGGGCGGCGTCGCGCGCGGGGACATCGCGTGGGGCGGCAACTGGTTCTTCATCGTGCGGCACGATGGGCCGAAGGGCCGGAGGATGCGCTCGCACGGCGAGGAGCTCGCCTACGCGCGCTCGATCGCGCGGGGGATCGAGGCGATGAACCTTCGCGGCGGGCCGGAGAACGGCGGGCTCATCGACCATGTGCTGCTGCTGTTCGCGCCCGACCGCGCCGACGCGCACGCGCGCAACTTCGTGCTGTGTCCGAACGGCACCTTCGACCGCTCGCCCTGTGGAACGGGCACGAGTGCGCTCATGGCCACGCTCGCGGCGCGCGGCGAGCTCGCGGCAGGCGCGGCGTGGAGGCAGGAATCCGCGATCGGCAGCGTGTTCGAGGCGTCCTACGCGCGCGAAGGCGAGGTGGTGATCCCCACCATCGCGGGTCGCGCGTGGACCATCGCGCAAGGAATGCTGCTCCACGATCCGATGGACCCCCTTCGGTCGGGCGCATGGAACGAGTCGTGAGATCCAGAGAGGAGCGCGCATGGAGACGCAAGCGCAGGAACGGTCGGTCCGCAAGGAAGCCTACGAGATCCTCTACAACGCGCGCCTGAACAAGGGCACCGCGTTCACGGAGAAGGAGCGCGAGCTGCTCGGCCTGACGGGACTGTTCCCCGAGTCGGTCGAGGACGGCGCGCTGCAGCGCAAGCGCGCGCTCATGCAGCTGGCGATGCGCGCGAACGACCTCGAGCGCTACATCTATCTCTCGGAGCTGCAGGACCGGAACGAGCGGCTCTTCTACCAGCTGCTGCGCGCGGACCCCGCGCGCCACATGCCCATCGTCTACACCCCGACCGTCGGCGAGGCGTGCCAGAAGTTCGGTCACATCATGCGGCGGCCGAAGGGGCTCTACGTCTCGCTGCGTCACCGCGGTCGGATCGCCGACATCCTGCGCAACTGGCCCGAGCCCGATGTACGCATCATCTGCGTGACCGACGGCGAGCGGATCCTCGGTCTGGGCGACCTCGGCATCTGCGGCATGGGCATTCCCGTCGGGAAGCTCGCGCTCTACACCGCGATCGGCGGCGTCCCTCCCGCGCACTGCATGCCGGTCGTGCTCGATGTCGGTACGAACAACGCGGCGTTCATCGACGATCCGCTCTACCCGGGGCTGCGGCGCGAGCGCGCCCGCGGCGAGGAGTTCGATGGACTCGTCGAGGAGTTCGTCACCGCGGTGCAGGAGGTCTTCCCGAAGTGCTGCATCCAGTTCGAGGACTTCCACAACACGACGGCGATCCCGCTGCTCGCGCGCTATCGCGACCGCGTGTGCTGCTTCAACGACGACATCCAGGGCACGGCCTCGATCGCGGTCGCGGGGCTCTTCGCGGCGTGCCGCGCGCTCGGCAACACGCTCGCCGACCACCGCTACCTCTTCTTCGGCGCGGGCAGCGCCGCGACGGGCATCGCGGATCTCGTGGTGCAGGCGATGAAGGCGCGCGGCGTGTCCGAGCGCGATGCGCTTGAGCGCATCTGGCTCATGAATTCGAAGGGGCTCGTCGTGAAGGACAACCCCGGCATCCAGCCGCATCAGGTCTCCTTCGTGCGCGAGGGCCGGCTCGAGCCGACCCTGCTCGACGCCGTGCGCGCGGTGAAGCCGACGGTGCTCATCGGAACGAGCACGCAGCCGTCGACCTTCACGCGCGAGGTGATCGACGCGATGCGCTCGTACTGCCGGCGTCCCGTCGTGTTCCCGTACTCGAACCCGACCTCGAAGGCGGAATGCACGGCGGAGGAGGCGTGGAGGTGGACCGACGGCGAGGCGATCTTCGCCGCGGGCTCGCCGTTCCCGCCTGTCGAACTCGACGGCCGAGTGCTCATCCCGGGCCAGGGCAACAATGTCTACATCTATCCCGCGGTCGGCCTCGCCGTCTACGCGACCGAGGCCTCGCGTGTGACCGACGAGATGTTCCTGAAGGCGGCCGAGGCGCTCGCCGC
>JBEAQW010000361.1:0-13446 GCA_041163725.1 Planctomycetota bacterium | reverse complement strand
GACCTTGACAGTTCCTCCGCCGACGAAGGGATTCGCTCCAGGCTCTCCACCCTGATAGTTCTCCCACATGGTGTTGAGGAACGAGTCCATTTCATTCAGGGCGAATCCGTGCCCGGAGAAGCCTCTGAGGTCCTCACCATCTGGGCTCGCGATGGCTCCTCGCCAGGTTGTTCCGGTTCCAGAGGAGTCGACCATTCGGCGCGCTCGAGGACCGGACTGGAGGTAGTACTGATAGCCTTGCAGACCATCCGCCGTCTCCTGAAGGCTCAGGTCGGGGGTCAGGTCAGGCGTGGTCTCCGGAAGGGTACAGGAGAGGAACTGGCCGGAGAGCACCAGATCGGCGCAGGTAGCGTCCCATTGCTCCTCGCAGCAGGTGGGGTCCAGCGAGCAGACGGACGCGCAGCAACGGGGCTGGTTGCAGCCTCGTCCTGCATGTGGTGCCGCGCAGTTCGCGTCCTGAACGAGCGAGTAGACATCGGAGAAGACCGCAAGTACCTCGTCCGGCGCGAACGGATCGAAAAGGCAGGGGTCGTAGGGGCCTGCGGGATTGTCCGGAGGATAGACGGTGCCCGCACAGAGGACATTCGCAAGCGCTGCGCAATAGGTGTCCCATCCACCCTGGTCGTTCTCATCACCGCAGGTCGGATCGATGACACCAACCTGAGTGCAGCAGGCGGCATCTGCGCATCCCCAGATCGGGTCAGGCTGACCTGGATTGCAGTCGAATGTCTCGCAGAGAGGGCGCTCGCAAGCCTGCTCGTTCGCGGGATCGCATCCCTGCTGCAGATTCGCCATGTGACGGTCGATCGACACGAACTCCACGATCTCGAGCGCAGCGAAGTCGCGCGCGGCCTCGAAGAGTTCTTCGGGCGAGATACCCGAGACAAGCAGCATTCCACACAGATCCGGTTGGGCCCGACCGCTCAGTTCGGCGGCGCGCGCCTCCAGCATGGAAAGTTCAGATTCAGGCTTTCGGATCCACTGGCGAGTCTCCGCTCCGTAGCGCATCAGCAGTCGCGCAGCTCCGCTGAGATCACGGTCGGTCGTGCTGTAGAGCGTCTGACCGAACTGCATGCTCGAGCGAGCGCGAACCTCGTCCTTGAACTTGACCACGAAAGTGCCGGGCAGCGTCGTGGGATCGGGTGTCAGGCCTTGCGCCCGGAACTCATCCGCAAGCAGCGCTTCGACCGGGTCGTGCTTCGTCAAGGGCGTTCGCGCGGCGAGTCTGGATGCACTCCCCGGAACGCCAACCGGTTCGGAGAGGAGCGATGTGCTCGCCATGAGCGCGGAAGTCATGCCGAGCGCGACGGTGACCGCTACACCCTTGACGAGTCGGCAGGCGAGAGCGAGATGTGGAGTCGCGCGGAGAGAATGCCTAGTCATGATCTTGAATCTCAATACAGAAGTCGGTGTCGCTGTCGCGTGCCTCGAGCGGGACGCAGCCGCGCGGCGCGGCAGTATGGCCGATATCGACGAGAACTTCAACTGCCGAGTCGACTGGGGACTTGCCCGCCTGAAGGTGATATACGCACCAGGAACGAGTCAAGGTCATGCCTTCGGTTCGGATTCTCGGTGCCTACCTTGCCGTCGTCCCGACCCCGGCCAACGAGAGCCCAATGTCGCGGCGGAAGAACGCGCCATCGAAACGGATCCGACCCGCCGCCTCGCGTGCGAGTTCCGCGGCCCGGGCGGAGGTCGCGGCGAGGGCGGTGACTCCGAGGACACGGCCGCCGGCGGTCACGACCTTGCCGCCCTTGGGTTCGGTTCCGGCGTGGAAGATCACGATGTCCTCGCCCGGCTCCCTCGGCGTGGCCTTCGCGTCATCAAGCCCCTCGATCTCGAGGCCCTTGGGATAGCTGCCCGGGTAGCCCTTCGAACAGACGACCACGCAGCACGCGGCGCGGGAGTCGAAGGTCAGGTCGACCTCGGACAGCTGTCCCGTTGCCGTCGCCCAGCAGAGTTCGACGAGGTCACCCTTGAGTCTCGCCAGGATCGGCTGCGTCTCGGGGTCGCCGAAACGGGTGTTGAACTCGAGAACCTTCGGACCCGCCGCGGTCAGCATGAGGCCCGCGTACAGAACGCCACGGAACGGGATGTCCATCCGCTTGAGGGCATCGATCGTCGGCACGAGCACATCGCGCTCGACGATCCGGAGGAGTTCGTTGGTCGCCCGAGGCGTCGGGCTGAAGGCCCCCATGCCGCCCGTGTTCGGGCCGGTGTCGCCCTCGCCGACGCGCTTGTGGTCCTGCGCGGGATCGAGGATCCAGAAGTCCTGTCCGTCGCAGAGGGCCAGCACGCTGACCTCGGGCCCGGACAGGAGTTCCTCGATCACCACGGTGTTTCCAGCGTCGCCGAAGATCCGTCGCACGAGGCAGTCCTCGACCGCGCGGCACGCCTCGGCGGGAGTCTTGCACACCACGACTCCCTTGCCGGCGCAGAGGCCCGCGGCCTTCACCACGCAGCCATCGCGCCGCGTCTGCGCATAGGCGAGCGCCTGCTCGGCGTCGGTAAAGGTGCGGCTTTCGCCGGTCGGCACGCTGGCGGCGCGCATGACCTGCTTCGCGAAGGCCTTGTCCCACTCGAGTTGCGCACCCGCGCGCGACGGGCCGAACACGACGCGTCGCGGCGCGTCGGCGAGCTTCGTCGCGTAGTCGTCCGCAAGAGGGGCCTCGGGTCCGATGACGACGAGCGAGATCTCCTCACGCTCGCACCATCGGCAGAGGCGAAAGATGTCGTTGGTCGGCTCGGGGCAGATCCGGCCGATCTCCTTCAGGCCGGCGTTCGCGCCGCCCTCCACCCAGAGCGTTCCGAGGCGTCGACTCTGCTTGAGCTTCCACGCGAGGGCATGCTCGCGCCCTCCGGTGCCGAGGAGGAGGACATTCACGGTTTCCGGGCAGCGAAACTTGGCCATCAGGGCGGACACTGTAGCGGGGAGTCGTGCTAGATTGCGTGGCCCCGCCATCATGGCGTATGAAGGACTGGACCATGCTTTTCAACCGAACCGCCCATCGTTCCGCACTCGGAGTCCCTTTCGGGGCTTCGGCACTCGTCCGCACGCTGGCGTTGTTCGTGCCTGCCACCCTCGTGGCGGGCGCGACCGCACTCCCCGTCGACGACGCGGCGCTGCTGCGCAAGCTCAACGAGCCGGCGGCGCGCGTGTCGGAGGCCGGGAAGTCGGCCACCAAGCTGTTCACCGCCTACCTCGACATGACGAAGCCCCCCGAGGCGATCGGCGAGGACTTCAACCAGACGACCATCTACCCGGGCATGGATGGGTTCGACGCCTGGGCGAACTGGGCCAAGGACAACGAGTTCATCGGCAAGACGCTCGTGGAGATCGAGAACGCCCAGATCCTCGGCGTGCCCTACGGCACGAAGGGGGTCGACCCGAAGTTCGTCGAGCGCGGGCTCGTGATCGAGGTCGGCGTCGACGGCGACCTGTCCGAAGTCCGCTTCCCGTATCTCACGGCGCTCGAGACCATCGCGACCTACTCCGCCGCCGAGATGTACCGGCGTTGCGAGGCTGGGGAGTTCGAGGAGGGCTTCAAGGTCGGACTCGCGACGCTGCGCGTGCTGCGGCAGGCCTGTGATGCGCAGATGTTCCGCGAGAAGCTCTCGGCGATGACGCTGCTGAGCGACGCATTCTCCGTCCACCGCGATGTGCTGTTCACCTACTCCGAGAAGATGCCTCTTGCGCTTCTCAAGCAGTTGTCGCTCAAGGACTACCCGTTCCTGAAGGCCGGCGACACCGAGCGTCTGAAGCGCATCGAGCTGCCCGAGGGCGATCTGCTCGTGGCCGAGGCGCTGCTCAAGTCGGTGTTCGGAGACGACGGGCAGATCACCGACGAGCGGTTCCGCGAGGTCTTCGCACGCATGCAGGCCGAGGACGCTCCGCTCACCGGCTTCGGCGCGAGCAAGCGGTGGGGCAAGATCGCCGAGAAGCACGGCAGCCTGGAGGCGAGCAGCACGAAGCTCCACGCGATCTACGACGACTGGTGGCGTCGCTGGCGCCTGCCCGAGTACGCGAAGATGATGGAGCTTCCGACGGAGCTTTCGGTGACGAACCCCGTCCGCTACGCGGCCGTGATGCTGGCCGTCGACGACATCGACAGCATCTTTGCGGCGCGGCGCCGGCTGGTCGCGGAGTTCTCCGGGACCGTGTGCGCAGCGGGCATCGTGTCGTACCGCAAGGAGTTCGGCGTGTGGCCCGACGACATCAAGAAGGCCTACACGCAGTTCTTCCCGAAGCGCTTCAACTTCGATCCATACGACCGCGAGTACGGTCAGTTCCGGTTCGAGAGCGTCACGCGCGAGCGCGGCGTCGAGACCGATGATGGCCGCGTTTCCGTGACCGGCTGCATCCTCTACGCACGCAACGACGATCACGAGTTCAACGGTGCGTCGCGTCACTCCGCCGGCGGCGGAAGCGACGACTTCGTGCTGTGGCCGCCGCTCCGCGCCGTCGCGCGCGGACAGGGCGAGTGATCGACGACAGCGGGCCTTTTGCAGACGGAGAGAGCATGACCCAGAGCGCGAACGGGAATTCGGACATCGAGAAGCTCGTGGTGATCGGTTCGGGGCCTGCGGGCTGGACGGCCTGCATCTACGGGGCCCGCGCGAATCTGTCGCCCCGCGCGATCATCGGCGTGCCCGCCGCGAATCCCGCGCCGGTGCTGCCGGGTGGCCAGCTCATGCTGACCACCGAAGTGGAGAACTACCCCGGCTTCCCCAAGGGGGTCTCCGGCCCCGAGATGATGGCGCTCTTCCAGGAGCAGGCCGAGCGTTTCGGAACCCGCATCACGAACGCGGATGTCGTCCGCTGCGACTTCACGCAGCGCCCCTTCGTCCTCGAGACGAGCGAGGGCGAGACGATCCGCGCGCACGCGGTCATCATCGCCACGGGCGCGACGGCCAACTGGCTTGGACTCGAGAACGAGCTTCGTCTCGCGACCAACGGTGGCGGCGTCAGCGCCTGCGCCGTCTGCGATGGCGCGCTTCCCGTGTACCGCGACCAGCCGCTCGCCGTGGTCGGTGGCGGCGATACCGCGATGGAGGAGGCCAGCTACCTCACGAAGTTCGCTTCGAAGGTGTATGTCATCCACCGCCGCGATGAGTTCCGCGCATCGAAGGCGATGCAGGCGCGCATCCTCGAGAGCCCCAAGGCGGAGCCCGTCTGGAACTCGGTCGTGGTCGATGTCATCGGCCAGGACTTCATCGAGGGCGTGGTGGTCGAGAATGTCGTCACCAACGAGCGTCGCACGATTCCCGTGAAGGGCCTCTTCATCGCCATCGGCCACTCGCCGGCGACGAAGTTCCTCCAGGGAACCGGTCTCGAGTTCGACGACAAGGGCTACCTGCTGCTCCGCACGCGCTCGAGCCGAACGAACATCGACGGCGTGTTCGCCGCCGGTGATGTCGCCGACTCGAACTACCGCCAGGCGATCACGGCAAGCGGCATGGGGTGCCAGGCCGCGATCGACGCGGAGCGCTGGCTCGCGGATCAAGGCGTGCACTGATCGCGGGCGGAGAGCCTCGAAGGGCGTTCGGACACGATCGATGGAGGGACATCACCGCGGCGAACCGCGCGGTGTGGTCAAGCGGCCGCTGATGCGGGTTGCGCCTCGGGCTCGTCCGGAACGAGTCGCGACATCACCTTCGCGCCGAGGCAGTCGCCCCAGACATTGACCGAGGTGCGCACCATGTCGAGCACGCGGTCGACGCCGATGATGATGCCGATGGCATCGATCGGAATCGGCTTGAGCCCGCGGCCCGCGAGGCTCGTGTTGACGGCGGTGATGACGATGACAAGCGTGACGAGTCCGGCGGAAGGGATGCCCGCGGCGCCGATGGCGGCGAGGGTCGCGGTCATCACCACGATGATCGTGTCGGCGAAGGTGAGGTCGACGCCGAGCAGCTGGAAGAGGAACAGCGCCGCGACCGCTTCGTAGAGCGCGGTGCCGTCCATGTTCAGCGTGGCGCCGAGCGGTACGACGAAGTTCGTCGCGCGGCGCGAGCATCCGCCGTCGTCGGGGCACGAGTCGAGCGTGACCGGAAGCGTCGCGCTGCTCGAGGCGGTCGAGAACGCCATGAGGAGTGGCTTCCGCACGCGCCACATGTACTTCCAGCAGTTGCCTGCCCCGAGCAGCATGCCGACGATCGGGAGCAGGATGAACGCGTGCACGAGAAGCGCGCCCAGCACGACGAAGAAGTAGCTTCCCACCGCGCCGGCGGCGGTCTTGAGCCCGATCTTCCCGATGACTCCGACGACGAAGAAGAAGAGACCCACGGGCATCAGCCAGAGGATCCAGTGGATCACCTCGAGCAGGGCCGCGAGCAGTCCGTCGATCGCCGCGCGTGCCGGGCGCGCCCTCTCGCCGGCGGCGGCGAGGCCGAGTCCGAGGAGGATCGAGAAACTGATCACGCCGATCGTGTTGCCCGCCGCGGCCTCCGCGAGCGGGCTCTTCGGCAGGAACTGGCCGAGGATCGATTGCCATGCGCCGCCGAGCCCCATGCTCTGGCCGGCCGCCATGCGCTGTGCGCGGGTGGTATCGCTGGTGAAGACTTCGCTGCCGCTTGCGAGGAGCGACTGGACCTCCTCGGGGGTCGGGCCGACGCCGGGCTGGAAGACCGCGACGGCGACCGCACCGATCGAGGCGGCGATCAGCATGGTTCCGACATAGAACGCCACCGTCGCCCCGCCGATCATGCCGAGCTTGGACGGCGCTCCGATCGACGCGATGCCGCTCGCGACCGACAGGACGACGAGCGGGACGACGATCATCTGGAGCGGACGGAGCAGCAGGAGTTCGCCTGCCGTGCTCCACCAGTCGCCCACGCCCGAAGGGCCGGAACTCGTGAACAGCCACTGGCCGACGATGACGCCGAGCGCGAGCCCGACGAACAGGAGCAGGGTCTGCTTGCGTCCCTTCGAGTGCGACATGGCGCGATCCTAACAAGCGCGCCGCGGTGCTGCATCGTGTGCGGGCGAATCAGCCGATCACGGCGCCGCCGGTGCGGTGCTGCGCACATGCGCCTCGACCAGCTGCTCGGGATCGACCGGGCCCGGGGCTTCGGTCATCAGATCCGCTCCGGACTGCGTCTTGGGGAACGCGATGACATCGCGGATGTTGTCCGTGCCGACGATGTGCATCACGAGTCGGTCGAGTCCGAACGCGATGCCACCGTGCGGCGGAGCGCCGTGCTTGAGCGCATCGAGGAGGAAGCCGAACTTCACCTTCGCATCCTCGTGCGTCAGCCCGATGAGCTCGAACACCTTCGCCTGCACCTTCTGGTCGTGGATACGGATCGAGCCACCCGCGATCTCGCTGCCGTTGAGGACGAGGTCGTAGCCGGCCGACAGGCAGCCGCCTGGATCGGTGCCGAGGATGCCGAACTGGTCGGGATTCGGACTCGTGAACGGATGGTGCAGCGCAACCCAGCGCTTGCCATCGTCGTCCCAGTCGAACATCGGGAAGTCGATCACCCAGAGGAAGTTCCACTTGCCTGCGGGAACGAGATCGAGATCGCGCGCGATCTTCTGGCGAAGCTCGCCGAGGGTCTTCGTCGCGATGTCGTAGTGGTCCGCCGCGAAGACGACCACATCGCCGGCGACGAGGCCGAGACGCTCGACGAGCTCGGCACGGATCGGCTCGCAGAACTTCGCGATGCCGGTCTCGAAGCCGCTCGCGCCGAGCTTGGTGTAGGGGATGCCGCCCGCGCGGAAGGTCTTGGCGAAGTCGCTGTAGCCGTCGAGCACCTTGCGCGTGAGCTTCTCGTTGGGCGCGGGGATCCGGATCGCCTTCACGACGCCGTTGCGTCCGGCCTTCGACTTCGCGAGCGCGTCGCGGAACACGCCGAACTCGGTGCGCCCGGCGAGATCGGAGACATCGCGGATCTCCAGTCCGTACCGCGTGTCGGGGCGGTCGATGCCGAAGCGCTCCATCGCCTCCCAGTAGGGCATGCGCGGAACCTCGCCGATGTCGTAGCCGAAGATCTCGCTCCAGAGTCCGCGCACGAACCCCGTCATCATGTCCATCACATCCTCGCGCTCGACGAAGCTCATCTCGAGGTCGATCTGCGTGAACTCGGCCTGGCGGTCGGCGCGCGGATCCTCGTCGCGGAGGCACTTGCAGATCTGCAGGTAGCGGTCGCAGCCCGCGACCATGAGGATCTGCTTGAAGAGCTGCGGGCTCTGCGGCAGGGCGTACCACTTGCCCGGGTGGAGTCGCGCCGGCACGATGAAGTCGCGCGCGCCCTCGGGGGTGGTCTTGATGAGCAGCGGCGTCTCGATCTCGAGGAAGCCGTTCTGGCTGAAATAGTCGCGTGCGAACTTCGTGATGCGCGAGCGCGTGCGCAGGATGTGCTGCATGCGCGGACGGCGGAGATCGATGTAGCGGTAGGTGAGGCGCGTCTCCTCGCCGATCTTGTCCGCGTCGTGGTCGTCGGGGAGGATCGGCGGGGGTTCGGCCGCGTTCAGCAGCTCGAGGCGCGTGGCGACGAGCTCGACCTCGCCCGTGGCGAGCTTCGGATTCGCGCCGCCCGCGCGGATGCGCACCGTGCCCTCGACGGCGACGACATACTCGCGACGGAGCGTCCTCGAGAGCGCGACGAGGTCCGCCGGCGACTGCTCGAGATCGAACACGATCTGGCAGAGGCCGTCGCGATCGCGCAGGTCGGCGAAGATCAGGCCCTTGCCCTGGTCGCGATAGGTGTTGATCCAGCCGCAGACGGTGACCGTCTGCCCGACATGGTTCGCGCGAAGCGAACCGCACATGTGAGAGCGCTTGAGCATGGCGAAGGGGGGATGGTAGCCACTGGCGGACCCCTGCACGGAGCGGGGGAGCGCCTCCTATCGACCGAATTCGGTAGTCTTCCCGCATGGATTTGGCCAGTTCCCGTCCCCCCTCGAAGGTGGTGCTCTTCACCGCCCAGGAGCCGTCCGGTGATGCGCACGCCGCGCCGGTGATCGCTCGGCTTCGCGAGGCGTATCCCGACATCGAGCCGGTCGCCTTCGGCGGACCGCGGATGGAGGCTGCGGGCGCGAGGATGCTTGGGCGGACGGCCGATGACGGAGTCATGGGGCTCGCGGGCGCCACGAAGATCCTCGAGGTGCGCGCGCTGCACGGGCGGATCGTGAAGTGGGTTCGCGAGAACCCGATCGCCGTGCATGTGCCGGTCGACAGCCCGAGCGCGAACCTGCCGCTCTGCGCCCGTCTCAAGCCCATGGGTGCGCGGATCGTGAATCTCGTTGCGCCTCAGCTCTGGGCGTGGGCCCCGTGGCGCATCGGGAAGCTCCGCCGGATCAGCGATGTGCTGCTCTGCCTGCTGCCTTTCGAGGAGGAGTGGTTCCGCGCACGCGGCGTGACGGCGAAGTTCGTCGGACATCCCGTGCTGTCGCAGCCGCTCGACCAGGCTGCGCTCGACGAGGATGCATCGCATCTACCGGGTGGCGCGCCGCGCATCCTGATCCTCCCGGGCTCGAGGTCGAGCGAGGTGCGCAGGAACCTGCAGCTGCTGCTCGACAGCTACACGCTCATCCGCGGGAGCATCGCGAGCGCGAGCGGCCTCGTCGTCGCATCGAACGAGGCGAATGCCCGGCGTGTGCGCGAGGCGGTGGGCGGTACGCTCCCCTTCGGCGTCGAGATGACCGTTGGCAACATCGATGTCGGAGTCGCGTGGTGCGATCTGGCGCTCGCGGTGTCGGGGACGGTCAGCCTCGACTGCACACGGCAGGCGAAGCCGGTGATCGGGGTGTACCGCACGAGCGGTCTCGAGGTCGCGGGAGCGCGCCTGATCCTGCGCGCTCCGTACCGGCTGCTGCCGAACATCATCGCGGGGCGCCGGATCGTGCCGGAGTTCGTGCCCTACGCGGGCAACGCCGAGCCGATCGCGGCCGCGGCGCTGGAGCTTCTCGCGAACGGAGTTCGCATGCAGCGGACTCGGGACGACCTTCGAACCGTCGCCGGCGCCTTCGCAGGCCGAGATCCCGCGAGGATCTGTGCGGAGACGATCGCACGCGCCGCTCGGGGCGAGGCGGTCGACAACGCGGTGCTCGACACGATCTCGTGAGCGCAGACCGTCGTGCTTCGGCGGTTGTCGCGGTCGGGTGCGCGCGGCGCGCGCACCCGACCACGCAACCTGATATCGAGGATCACTTCACATCGCGGCCTTCGGCCACATCGACGATCGACGGCGCGTCGTGGGACTTCATCTCGCCGGCATCGAGGCGGCGGGTGTAGTCCTTGTACGCGCGGATCGCGGCGGGGCCGAAGATGAGCATGATCGGGATGTTCGCCCAGAGCATGACGCCGGTTCCGAGCGCCGTGAACGAGTCGAGCTCGACATCGGTCTTGATGAGCCCCGGGATCGTGGAGACCAGGATCGCAAGGCAGTACACGATGCGGTAGAAGACGATCGATCCCTTGCCAAGCATGAAGCCCATGGCCTGCTCGCCGTAGTAGCTCCACGAGATGATGGTGCTGATGGCGAAGAGCCACGATGCGAGCGTGACGATCCACATGCCCATGCCGGGCACGGCGCGGTCGAACGCATAGCCTGCAAGCGAGGAGCCCGCGAGGTTCATGTGGATCTCGGGACCGACCATCTCGGGCGCAGCGTCCGCGTCGTAGGGATCCCACTTGATCGCGAGTCCCTTCGCCCCGGACTCGCCGGCCTTCGACTCGTCGACGACGACGGTTCCGTTCACCTTGTGGATGTCGCGTCCGGTGTTGTCATCGAATTCGCCCTTCACGAGCACGAAGAGCGTGTCGTTCGCGCGCCACTCGTTGCTGACCTTCGCCTCGTCCTCGCTCTTCGCGGGGAGGAAGTCGAAGGCGGGGACCCACTTGCCCGCGATGGTCGCGCCTTCGTCATCGATTGCGGCGGTCATGCTCGGCGTCTCGGGGAAGACGGCTGCAGCCTCGCGGTTCCATGCGCCGGTGCTGATGACGACGAGCGCCGTGATCGTGCACACGACGAGCGTATCGATGAAGGGCTCGAGGCCCGCGACGATGCCTTCGCGGACGGGCTCGTCCGTCTTGGCGGCCGCGTGCGCCATCGGGGCGGAGCCCTGGCCCGCCTCGTTCGAGAACAGGGCGCGCTTCATGCCCCAGAGGAATGCGTAGCCGAAGGTGCCACCGAGGAACGCTCCGCTCGCATCGGCGGACGAACCGCCGAGCCATTCGGGGAGTCCGCACTTCACGATCAGCGTGAGCATCGCGGGGATCTCCGAGATGTTCATCGCGAGCACGACGAGCGCGCCGATGAGGTACAGGCCGCACATGAAGGGAACGAGTCGGCCGGTCACCGATCCGATGCGGCTGATGCCGCCGATGATCACGAGTCCGACGACGATCATCATGATGATGCCGACGCCGATCTGCGGGAAGCTCGGGACATAGGTCTGCGTGATCTTGGCGACGTTCCAGGCCTGGAACATGTTGCCGCCGGTGATGGTCGAGATCAGCACCGTGATGCAGAAGATGACTCCGAGCACCGTGCCGAGAGGCGCGAGACCCGGGGCGATCTGCTCGAAGCCCTTGCGGCACACCCACATGGCGCCGCCCTTCGGCTGCTTCGGATCGGACAGGTCGCGGAAGAGCATCGCCTGCGTGACCTCGGTGAACTTGAGCGCCATGCCGAAGACGCCGACGACCCACATCCAGAACACGGCGCCGGGGCCGCCGAGCGAGACCGCGACGGACACGCCCGCGATGTTGCCGAGTCCGACCGTGCCGCTGAGCGCGGTCGAGAGGGCCTGGAAGTGATTGATGGCGCCCGGGTCGTCCTTCTTGTCGTACTTGCCGCGGACGACGGCGAAGCCGTGCGTGAGCGAACGGTACTGCGCGAAGCCGCTCCAGAGCGTGAAGAGGATTCCGACGCCCAGCACCACGAAGAGCACCGTGTCGTGCCAGAGGACGCCGTTGATCGAATCAAGGATCTGGTTCAGCTGTTCCATTCGGGAAGTGCTCCTCTAGGGACAACGACCGACCAGCGGGGCGGCCTTGCCCGAGCGTGCGTGGCGGGCACTATAACCAAGGCGCTGCATCGCGTCGAAGGCCCGTGGGTCGCGTCGCGTGGCCGCTCGGTTACGATGTGGTCATGGCCGATGACTTTCGTATCCGGGACGACCTCCAGCGTGTCTCGATCGGCGACTATCAGCTTCCCCTCGGCATGCGCCAGACGAAGCTTCCGCCGCCGAACCAGGGCTACACGCTCCGGTTCCAGGAGGGGCAGGGCGACGAGCCCGACACCTACATGTTCCATGCGGTGGTGAGTCATGAGCGGCTGCGGCCGTTGATCGACGCGGCCTTCAACCTCCTTCCGAAGGAGGTGACGCCCGTGGTCGAGATCGGCTCGCGCGACGCATACCGCACGATCGATGTGTACCTCGGCGAGGAGCCCATGCCGCTCGTCGAGTTCCTCCGCAGCTGGTACGACTTCGAGGAGATCCTGCTCGAGGATGTGACGATCGGCGTCGGCGCGAATGCGGAGGAACCCTGGGTCGATGTGTTCATCGATACCTGGAAGGGCGTCGTGATCTCCGTGCCCGCCGACATGCGCGACGAGGTCGAGCAGCTCCTTCGCGAGCTCGGAATCGTGGAGGTCGAGTCGACCTGGGACGAGCCGATGGATGACCTCCAGTCGATCCTCGACGAGGAGGAGATCGTCCAGGACAATGTGCTCGACACGAGCGACAACCGTCCTGATCTCGAGGAGCTGCTGCTCGAGCTCCGCGCGCGCTGGATGCTCGAACTGAACATCGATCGCGAGACCAATGTCGACGAGGCGGGGCGCCATCTCGGCATGACGCTCTGGCACGCGGTCATCGTCGCGACGGGCGCGGATGGCGACGAGTCGCGCGGCGCGCACATCGTCATCTGGATGACCGCCGGCAGCCTCGCGCAGGCGGAGGAGCTGATCGAGGTCGCCATGCTCGACCATCCCGAACTCGTCTTCGAGTCGATCTACACGATGGACCGCGTGGCCTACGACGACCGGCCGACGAGCCTCTCGCATCTCCCTCCGCGCCGCAGGCGCGCGGCGATTCACGAATTCGTCGTCGAGCCCTGGGGCGCGGCGCCCGAGTCGGGCGGAGGAGCGCCGGGTGTCAACTGACGCGCAGGCGCCGTGGTACGCGGACGGCCTGCGCTTCGAGTGCACGCAGTGCGGGAACTGCTGCTCGGGAGGTCCGGGCGCGGTGTGGTTCACGCCCGAGGAAGCGCAGGTGATGGCGTCCGCAGTCGGGCTTCCGCTCGAGCGATTCCTCGAGGTGTACACGCGACGGCTCGGCGCGCGCCGATCGCTCAAGGAACTGGTGCGCGACGGGAAGCACGACTGCGTGTTCCTCGATCGCGACTCGCGGCCCGGGAAGGCGATCTGCCAGATCTATGGCGCGCGCCCGAAGCAGTGCAGGACCTGGCCGTGGTGGCCGGAGAACCTCGAGAG
>JBEAQW010000360.1:0-4744 GCA_041163725.1 Planctomycetota bacterium | reverse complement strand
ACGAACTGCTCGGGGCCCATGTACTGCGGCGTACCCGCGAACGGAGCGCCGGCCTGCTCGCCGTCTCCGCCCGCATCGAGCGAGCGTGCGATGCCGTAGTCGATCACGCGCACGGCTCCCGTCTCGGAGATGAGCAGGTTGCCCGGCTTGAGATCGAGATGCACGATGCCGAGGTGGTGGCCGGAACCGACCGCGTCGCAGGCGATCGCCATGCGCTCCACCAGTTCGCGGCGCGAGGCCCGCGACTCGCGCGCCCAGCGGGTGATGCTGCGTCCGCCCGCGACGAGCTCCATCGCGAAGTAGGGCCGCGTCCCGCCGTCGCCCGGGACCTGAAGCGATCCCGCCGCGATCACGCGCGCGATGTTCGGATGATCGAGGCGCGCGAGGAACTCCGACTCCTTGCGGAACCGTGCGAGCGCCGAGGCGCGCGAAGCGGGGCCGTGCAGCACCTTCATGGCGATCCGTCGCGCGGGGAGTTCCTGGTCGGCCTCGAAGACGGTCCCCATTCCACCGGACCCGATCACGCGCCGGAGCGTGAAGCCTCCCGTCGAGACACCGATGCATGCGTCCGCGTCGAACGGCGCACCATGACCGTCGTCGCGCGTTGCGATGGTCGACGAGTCGAACTTGAGCAGCGAGCGGACCTCCGATCGGACCCACGCGTCGTCGGTCGCGCCATCGATCAGCGCGTCGCGATCGGCGTGTGGTCTGGCGCGCGCCCGCTCGAAGATCTCCTCGACCAGCTGCTGCAGTGCAGGGTCGACGGCGGTGGTCGGCGGGGGATCGGTCTTGTCTGCTGGATCCGTCATCCATCCCTCATGCGTCATGCGTCGCCGGCGAGCGCACGCCGGAGCCACGCCCGCGCGAAGGTCCAGCGCTTGCTGACGGTTCGGGGGGCGATGTCGAGCAGGATCGCCGTCTGCTCGATTGAGAGGCCCGAGATGTAGCGGAGCCGCGCGACGGCCGCCGCCTCGGGGCTGCGGCGTTCGAGGCGGTTGAGCGCCTCGATGACCTCCACGCAGTCGGCCGAGAGCGCGCGCGTCACATCCTCGAGTTCGCCCGCGACGATCTCGAGCGGCATCTGCGCCCGTCCGCCGCCGCGCTTGAGCCTCCCTTCGCTGCGCGCGAGATCGACGAGCAGCTGCCCCATCGCACGGCCGATCGCACCCCAGAAGTGCCGGCGGTGCTCCCAGCTTTCCGGGCTGGCCTGTTCGCCGAAGAACCGGAGGTAGAGCTCATGCACGACGAGCGTCGGCTGCAGCTGCGTCCGCGCGCCCTCGACGGAGCACGCTCGCCGTGCCATCGCATGCACATCCGAGTAGATCACGCTCCAAAGCCGATCGAGCGATCCCGCATCGCCCGGACGCGCCGCGTTCAGGAGGCTCGTGAAGTCGTGCGTGTACTCGGCGGCGCTCATCCGACGCTCGTGGTGTGGATCGTGGTGTCCAGATCGTGGTGTCCAAATCGTGGTCTAGATCGGAGTCTTGATGCCCATCGCTCGGATGGCGCACCAGCCCATCAGGGCCTCGAAGATGACGAACATGCCCGACAGCCAGAGCGCGGCCGCCGGCCAGATCGACCAGTCGGGGATCCATCCGAGGTACCAGAGGACGCCGGCGAGGAGTCCGGTGGACTCGAGCACAGCGCCGAGAACCAGACGCATGGTCTTGCCTCGCTGATCGATGTTGCAGGTGAACATGGATGTAGGGTACCCGATACGGGTTATTCGCCACAATGCGTGGGATCGCGCTTGACCGGGCCACGAATTCAAGCGATACGATCGCGTCCGCCGTTGAAGGTGCACCCGTGCGCGTCCTTGCCCTGCGACTCTTCCTTCCGCTGATCCTGCTCGCGCAGGTTGCTGTCGGCATGACTCCGGGCCGCGTGCTCTGCATCTCGCTCGACGGGTGCGGCGGACATGCGCACCACGACCACGACGCGGGTGGGCATGTCGGGCATGAACACGCGCATGGCGTGTGCGGTGGCCGCGACGATCACCACCACGGCGACCACCACCACGGCGACCACCATCATCACGGTCAGCATCGAGATGGTCACGCGCCGTTCGGCGCAGCCATCGACGCCTCGCTCGATGCATGCGCGAGCTGCTGCTGCCATCTGCACATCAGCACGCCCGACGATGCGAGCGCGGGCCGCGACCGGTCCTCGGATGGGATGTGCTGCATCGACCTCGCCGCGAGCCACACCGCGCCGTCCGTCACGGCGCTTTGTCTCGGCTGCGCGTCGCGGATGATCGAGCCTCCCCGATGCTCCCCGACGGCCTGGATGCGCAGCGACCAGTGCCGCGCGCGTGAGACCACGCGTCTCCTGATCTAAGCGAACGCCGCTTCGTGTCCGCGTCGATCGCGGTCGTGTCGCGTCCAAGCATCCGATCAGGAGTTCCAAGACATGCCATTCAGCAATCTGCGACGGGCCAGCGTGGCCCTCGCGGTGGCCGCGGGCGCATCCGCCTTCGGCTGCCGGCAGTATCAGGCCAAGCCGCTTGCGCTCGATGAGTCGCAGCGTGCGTTCCTCGCGCGGAGCATCGACGGGCCGTCGATCTCGGAGTTCGGCGCGAAGCTCGCGGCGCACGCGCCCGGGGCCCCGGCCTTCGATCCGGCCGACGGAATCTCGCTGGCCGAGGCCGAGGCGATTGCAGTCGTCATGAACGCCGATCTGCGCGCCGAGCGGCTGGCCGCCGGCGTGACGCGCGCGAGTCTCGACAACGCCGGGCTCTGGCGCGATCCGACGCTCGGAGTCGACCTGTCGCAGATCGTCGATGGCGCGGGCGGCGGTGTCGAGGCGATGTTCTCGCTCGGACTGACCCTCCCGCTGTCGGGCCGTCGCGAGGCCGAGCGCGCGACGGCGGGAGCGACGCACGCTGCCGAACTCGCGCGCATCGAGGCGGCGGAGTGGCAGGTACGGACCGATCTCCGCCGCGCATGGACGGAGCGAGCCGCGCTCGTCGCCGACGAAGCAGCTTCGCGCGACATCCTCGCGCGCATCCAGCAGGTGCTCGCGGTCGTCGACCGGATGGAGAGCGTCGGCGAGATCGCACGCATCGAGGCGCGGCTTCTCCGGATCGAGGAGGTCCGGCTGCGCGTCGAGGTCGATGCGCTCGAGGCCGAGGTGCTGCGCGCGACGCACGCGATCGATGCGCTCATCGGTCTCCCGGCGCGGAGCGAACCGATGCTCGACGGCGCGTTCCCGCGCATCGAGCTCGCATCCCGGGAAGGGCAGGACGAGATCGCCGGTCGAATGCTCGAAGGCAGTCCCGAGCTTCGGCTTGCCCGCGCACGCTACGAGGTCGCCGAGCGTCGGCTCGCGGCAGCGGTCGAGGCGAGCTGGCCGGAGCTCGCGATCGCGCCTGGATTCGGCGAGCAGGACGGAAACCGGGAGGCCGTGCTTGGCATCGGCGTGACGCTGCCGATCCTCGATGGAAACAGACGGGAGATCGCGGAGGCCGAAGCGGAGCGCGAACTCTCTCGCGCGCGCGTGGAAGCGCTTGTCGAGCGTGCGCTCGGCGAACTCCTCGCCGCGGAGGACATGCTGCGCTCCGCGGCCGCGCGCCGTGAAGTCGTCGAGTCGACGCTCGTTCCGCTCGTCGACACGCAGTACGCCGAGGCCCGCGAGGTTGCGCGGCTCGGCGAAGTGAACACGATCATTCTTCTCGAGAGCCTGAAGGCGCAGCTCGATGCGCGCCGTCGCCTGATCGCGACCTATCGCGACGAGGCGCTCGCCGCGGTGGAACTCGCCCGCATCGTCGGGCCGACCATCGTCCGAAGTTCGGAAGGACAACATCCATGAAGCCCGTACGCTCCGCACTCCATCCGTTCCTCATCGCGCTCGCGATCACCGTCTCGTCGGCCCTCGCCGCGTGCAGCGGCGGCGGCTCGTCGACGCCCTCCTCGGTGGCCGCGGAGGACGCGGCGCGCGCCGATGCACCGACGAACCGCGTCGACATCCCGAGTGCCGTGCGCCGCAACCTCGGCATGACCTTCGCGAAGGTCGAGTCGCGCAATGTCGCGCGCACGATGCGGCTGCCCGGACGCTTCGAACTCCTGCCGACCGCGGAACGCGAGTACCGCGCCCCGGTCGGTGGCCGCATCGAGTTGCTCGTCGCGCAGTACCAGCGTGTCGAGGCGGGTACGCCGCTCTTCCGGATCGAGTCGCCCGCATGGCGCGCGCTTGTCGAGGAGATCGCCGCGACCGAGGCGCGGGTCGCGTCGATGGGTCCGATCCGCGAGGCGCATCGCGTGCATGAGAAGAGCCTCGCCGACAAGGTCGCGCTCTGGGAATCGCGGCTGAAGCAGCTCGAGGAACTCCGCGCTGCGGGCGGCGGAAGCGCGTCGCAGTTCACCGAGGCGCGGGCGACGCTCAACGCGACGCAGGCGGATCTCGCCGAGGTGATGGAGAAGGACGCGCTGCTCGAGGCCGACGAGCAGGAGGCGCGGGCCAAGCTGCGCGCACTCGACGCGCGGCGGACCGCGTTGCTCGCGGGAGCCGGATGCAGCGGCGCCGAGGAAGGGGCGCTCACGGTGTGCGCGCTCGCGGCGGGCGTCGTCGATCATCTGCATGTGTCGCAGGGCGGACTCGCCGACGAGTCGTCCGAGGTGCTCTCCGTCGTGCAGCCCGAGCAGGTGCGCTTCCGCGCCCGCGCGCTGCAGGGGGATCTCGCCAAGCTGCGCGATGGGCTGCCCGCGCGCATCGTGCCCCCGAGCACCGACGCGGCGGTCGCGCTCGA
>JBEAQW010000359.1:0-10891 GCA_041163725.1 Planctomycetota bacterium | reverse complement strand
GTGAACGGAAAGTCGCGCGTGAGGCATTGGGGAGTTGCGTCGATAGAGAGTGCACAGGTTCCACGGGGCGGACGAGGTGATAATCTCGTCCGCTTTCGTCGACGCCCCGTCCTGCGCGATGCCCGGAAGCGATTCACCAGTCATCCTCAGCATCTCGTTCGCAGCCGCCATGGCGTTGGGGCTCGCGATCGTGGTCGTCATTCTCTGGCGTCGCCGCGAGGAGATGCGACGCTACGAGCGCATCCACCGCGAGCGCAGCGAGGCGATCGAGCAGGGAAGCCACAAGGCCCGCCTGATCCATCCGGACATCGACCTCTCGAAGTGCATCGGATGCGGGACCTGCATCACGGCATGCCCCGAGGACGGCGTCATCGATCTCCTGCACGGCCAGGCGGTGGTCGTGCACGGTTCGCGCTGCGTCGGCCACGGCCGATGCGCGGAGCAGTGCCCGACCGGCGCCATCGCGCTCACCTTCGCCGACCTGAGCAGCCGCAGCGATCTCCCCGCGATCAACGAGGAGTTCGAGGCGGTCGACCTACCCGGGCTCTTCATCGCGGGCGAACTCACGGGCTTCTCACTCGTCCGCACTGCGATCGGGCATGGGACGACGGTCGCCGACGCAGTGCTGCGCAGAAGGAAGTCGGCGGAGCCCGCTGCGACGCCCGACGCCGTGGAACTGCTCATCGTCGGCTTCGGGCCCGCGGGCATGGCGTGCGCGCTTCGCGCGAAGGAACTCGGCATCGCGTTCGAGGCGATCGACCAGGCAGATGAGATCGGCGGAACGGTCGCGGCGTACCCGCGCAAGAAGCTGGTGATGACGCAGCCGATGCTGCTGCCGCTGCATGGCCTGCTTCCGAAGGTGGAGTATGTGAAGGAGGAGCTCGTCTCGCTCTGGAACGAGCTCATCCGTACGCATGACCTGCGCGTTCGCACGGGCATCCGCATGAAGTCGCTCCGCCGCGGCGCGGACGGCGTCTACACGGTCGAGACGACCGCCGGCGCGATCCGCGCGCGGAATGTGTGTCTCGCGCTCGGCCGTCGCGGCACGCCGCGCAAGCTCGGCTGTCCCGGCGAGGAACTTCCGAAGGTGCTCTACAGCCTGATCGACGCGGAGTCGTACCGCGGGCGGCATCTCCTCGTGGTTGGAGGCGGCGACAGCGCGGCGGAGGCCGCGATTGCGCTCGGCGAGCAGGAAGGCAACACGGTCACCCTCAGCGTGCGCGGACGCGACCTCTCGCGCATGAAGTCGAAGAACCAGGCCCGACTGCAGCGCGCGATCACCGAAGGCAAGCTGAGGATGGTCCTCGACAGCTCGGTCGCGCGGATCGAGCCCGAGTCGATCACCCTCGATGTGATCGAGGGCGGCTCGACCAGCGCCGTCACGATGCCGAACGACGATGTCTTCGTCTGCATCGGCGGCGATCCACCGTTCAAGCTGCTCGAGGAAGCCGGCGTGTCGTTCGACGCCTCGCGCCGACCGAAGCCTGCGGCGATGGCCGACAACACGACGCCGCTCATCTGGGCGACGGGGCTGCTGCTCGCGGTCGCGGTGGCGATCCTGATGTGGGCGGTGGTCTACAGCGACTACTACGGCGCGAACGCGGCGGCGCGGCTTCTCGAGGACGAGCACTCGGTTCTCCGGCCCGCAGGCGTGTTCGGACTCGCCATGGGCATCCTCGCGATCCTCCTCTTCGCCTGGAACCTGCTCTATCTCGCGCGCCGCAATCCGAACGCACCGCGCGCGCTTCCCGGAACCCTCCGCTTCTGGATGGGCTCGCATGTGTTCACCGGCATCGCGAGCTTTCTCTGCGTGATCGTGCACGCGGGCTTCACCTACCGGCCCACCCTCGGCGGCTACGCGTTCCTCACGCTCGGCATCGTGCTCATCGCCGGACTCGTCGGTCGCTACTTCTACGCGATCGTGCCTCGTGCCGCGAACGGCCGCGAGATGGACCTCGACGAGCTGCGCGCGCGCGTCGCGGGCATCGCGAGCGAGTGGGACAAGTCGCACCGCGGGCTCGGCGGCGCGGTGCGCGACCATGTCGATGCGCTCATCCGCGAGGAACGCTGGCGCTCGTCGTTCCTTTCGCGCGCGACGGGCCTCGTCACCGCGCACTTCCGCCTTCGGCACGCCCT
This sequence comes from Planctomycetota bacterium, assembly GCA_041163725.1. GTDB lineage: Bacteria > Planctomycetota > Phycisphaerae > Phycisphaerales > SM1A02 > QWPT01. The sequence continues at coordinate 8,755 of JBEAQW010000359.1, read as the reverse complement.
GCGCGAGCTGCGCATGGACCCCCGCTTCGCCGATATCCCGGAGTCCGAGCGCGACGAGATCGTCGGGCTCGCGAAGCGGTCGCTGCGTCTCGCTCTGCAGATCGCGCACTTCGAGGAGATTCGCGCGGTGCTTGGTTCATGGCGCTTCCTGCATCGCTGGATCGCGCTGCTCATGCTGCTCTTCGTGGTCGGGCATGTCGCGGTCGCGCTGCGCTATGCGCGCCTCGACTGGCCGGTTCCCGCGTGGCTCGCCGGCGCAGATGACGGCGCCGGCGACGCCGCGGTGGAGGACCCGACGCCATGAAGTCGCCCTCGCTGTCCCGCATCGCCGTCTACGCCTGCGTCGCCGCCATCGTGGCGGTCGCATGGTGGCGCTTCGACCAGCACCCGAGCCCGGGGCCGCTGCACTCGTCGCATGCCTCGGTCGCGGCGCTGCAGGGAGGAAGCGGCTGCGCCGCCTGCCATGCCGAGAGCGACTTCACCTCGCGCGTACCGTTCGCAGCCGCCTGCAACGCCTGCCACGAACCGATCGCGCGACAGATGGCCGTCGGCAAGGGAATCCACGGATCGCTCGAGACGAAGGTCGCCGAGGACTGCGCCAAGTGCCACCACGAGCACATCGGCGACTCGCTCGCACTCGTCTCGCTCGCCTCGTTCCAGCGCGCGGGCATCCCCGAGCCCGATCTCTACGAGCATGAGCATGCCGGCGGGCTGGCGCTCACGGGCCGTCACGACGAACTCACCTGCGCGGGCTGCCACATCCACTCGTCGAACCCGATGCTGAACCAGGGGGAGCAGCGCTTCCTCGGCCTCACGCAGGAGTGCACCGCGTGCCACGAGGATATCCATCGCGGCGAACTCGGCGACGACTGCGCCAAGTGCCACGGCCAGCAGGATCCTTTCAAGGCCGCGACGCACTTCGCGCACCCGAGCACCTTCCCCCTCGTCGAGGGTCACTCGCAGCGCCTCTGCAGCGAATGCCACACGACGCCCGCCGTGTTCACGGGGCTCAAGACCGACTGCGCATCATGCCACCGGGACGACTACGACCGCACTTCGAAGCCCGCGCACGCGCTCACCGGTCTCGGCACCGACTGCGCGAGCTGCCACGGCGTCGCGAAGTGGAGCGAGGCGAAGTACGAGCATGACCGCGACTTCCCGCTGAACGGCGCGCACGGGGTGCTCGACTGCAACGACTGCCACGCGCCCGGCCGGCCGCAGCAGGAGGTCGTCGCCTTCGGCAAGAGCCGCGGCTGCATCGAGTGCCATCGAGACGACTACGACGCGACCACGAAGCCGGCGCACGCGCTCACCGGTCTCGGCACCGACTGCGCGACCTGCCACGGCGACTCGAAGTGGACGCCCGCTGAGTTCAGCCACACGGCGAAGTTCGCGCTCGTCGGCGCGCACGCACCGCTCGCCTGCACCGACTGCCACGCCGAAGGCACGCCCCAGCGGGAGGTTCTCGCGCATGCCGCGAACGCCTCGTGCACCGCGTGCCACTCGTCGCCGCACGACGAGACCATGGTGCGACGCGCGAAGGAGATCGCGCGCGCTGCCGGTGATTCGTGCACCGTCTGCCATGCTCCGACCGCAGCGCGCTGGTCGGACGCCAACGATCTGATGACGGCCGCGCTGCACGCGGCAACGGGCTTCGAACTCGTTCCTCCCCACGACACCCAGTCGTGCGCCGAGTGCCATACCGGACTCGCACGCCCCGTATCGGTCGTCGCCCACCGCAGCGAGGCCGAGTGGAAGAAGGTCTTCCCTGGCCGCACGCAGGACGCATGCGAGGCGTGCCACGACGACCCCCACGACGGGCAGTTCGAAGGATCCGCGACGGGCAGCGACTGCCTCGCGTGCCACGAGCGCACCGCCTTCATGCCGAGCCGCTTCGACGCGGCGATGCACGCGCGCTGCGACTTCCCGCTCGACGGCTCGCACCGCGCGGTGGCGTGCTCCGCATGCCACGAGAAGATCGACGGCGTCCGCCGCTTCGTCGGCACGAAGTCGGAGTGCGTTGCGTGCCACGAGGACATCCACAAGGGCGCGTTCGACCGGGGCAACCTGCCCCGCGAGGTCCGCGGCCGAACGGACTGCGCGCGTTGCCACACGACCGATACCTTCGCAGCCGTTGTCTGGACCGCGGAGGATCACCGCACATGGACCGGCGAGGAACTGAAGGGGAAGCACGCGCTCGCCGCCTGCGCCGACTGCCACCGCCGCGCGCCCACGCCGGCCGCCGGTGGCGCCGCGTTCGTCGCGACGCTCGAACACCCGACGCCGTTCCAGCCCGCTCCGACCGCGTGCATCGAGTGCCACGCCGACATCCACGCGGGCCAGTTCCGCCCCGCCGACGATCCGAAGGCGATCACCGACTGCACGCGCTGCCACGAGAGCTTCGACAGTTTCAAGGAGATCACCTTCGATCACCAGGTCGACTCGCGCTTCCCGCTCGACGAGGACCACATCAAGCTCGACTGCACCGCGTGCCACAAGGCATTCGATGTTGGTGGAACGGCGATCGTTCGGTATAAGCCATTGGGCGTGACCTGCGCCGACTGCCACGACCCCCGTGGCGGCGCCATCCGATCAGGAGGAGCCAGACCGTGAAGCGGCTCGCATACATCGTTCCCACGATCCTCTGCGTCGCAGCGGCGCCGCAGCCCGACATCCAGGCGCGCGTGGCGTCGGTGTCCGGCCGCAGCGTCTATCTGAGCGCAGGCCGCAACGCCGGCGTTCGCTCGGGCGCGCGCGTCGTGTTCAGGCTCCGCAACGGACAGCTCGTCGAGTCGACGATCAGCGATGTGACCTCGAACAACGCGCGTGCGGAGATCGAGGATGGACTTCCGCTTCCCGTGGCGGGCGACACGGCCGAGATCGAGGCACCCGAGCCCGTCACCCCGCCGCCCGAATCCGGCGGTGCATCCGACAGTGCAACCGGCGGTGCATCCGACGGCGGCTCCGGACAGGTCACCGCGAATCAGCCGATTCCCGAGCATCCGCCGTGGCAGCTCAAGGAAGGCCAGCGCAATCCCGACACGCCGCTCCTCTCGCCTGCGTTCGGCACGCGTCCAGAGGATCGTCCGATGACGGTGACCGGCCGCGTCTACTCGACGCTGCGGCTCATCAAGGATCTCGAGCACGAGAACGAGTACCTGTACGCGCGCACCGGACTCTGGCTCGAGGCGAAGAATCCGCTCGGCAACGGAGGTCGGCTGCGATTCCAGGGCGACGCGCAGTACCGCGGCGTCAGCGGACCGTACGACGACGACTCCGAGGGCGATGGTCGCGTGCACCGCTTCAGCTACGCCTGGGGCCTCGATGAGAACGCACCGTTCCGCGGCGAGATCGGTCGCTTCTTCTCCGCATGGCTCCCCGAACTCGGCATCGTCGACGGTGGTGAAGGCGCCCTGCGGTTCGAGAACGGACTCTCGCTCGGCGCCGGCGCGGGCTACTACCCCTCGACGACCGAGGATCTGCTCGGTGGCGACGACTACGGATTCCATGTCTTCGCCGACTACCAGCCCGATACCGCGGAACGCGTCTTCCAGGGAACGATCGGATTCCAGCAGACCTTCCATGAAGGCGAGGCGGACCGGTCGCTCGTCGTCGGCCGCGTGATCGCGAATCCGACCGACGACATCCGTCTGTTCGGTCTCATCATGGTCGACCTCTACGGTTCCGAGGACACGATCGAGACCTCGACCGCCGAGATCACCCAGCTGCTCGCGCAGGCATCGTTCCGCCTGACCCCGACGAGCGGCGCGCTCGCGTCGGTCATACATACCTCATGGCCCGAGCTGAAGCGATCGGAGTTCGATCTCTTCCCGCCTGAGCTGATCGCGGACGGCTATGTCGACCGCGTGTCGGGCACCTACTGGACGAAGCTCGACGACGACTGGCGCCTGTCGACGCGCGGCCACTACTGGCGCGACCAGTCGCGCACCGGCTACGGAGGCGAGGTCGGCCTCGACTGGTCGCTTCCGACCGAGACACCGAGCTCGCTGCTCGGCGCCATCTACTACGAGGATTCCGCCTACACCACGGGCGCTGGACTTCGCCTGCAGACGATCACGGATCTCGGCGGCGCACGCCTCTTCGTCGGCTACGACGGCTTCGCCTACACGACCGATACCGAGACCTCGGGGAGCAACGACTTCCTGCGCCACTCGATCCGCAGCGACATCGGCTGGGGTACGGGGCAGTGGTACTGGGACATCGAGGGCTCGTACAACTTTGGCGGCGAGGAACAATCGTTTACGATCGGTGCGTCGGTGCAGTACCGGTTCTGAGGAAGACGACCAACCATGCGACGAACCAACAAGGCCATCCTCTCCGCCCTCGCCCTCATGGGCGTGGTCGCGTGCGCGAACCTCGTTCCGCGCAGCGGCTGGCGCGCCGATCAGGGACCCGTCGTGCCGCACGACTCCTTCCCCGCCGACTGCTCGCTCTGCCACGAAGGCGGATCGTGGGATCGCATCAAGCCGGACTTCGAGTACGACCATGAGAAGGAGACGGGCGTGAAGCTCGTGGGCGCGCACGACACCGCGCAGTGCCTTCTCTGCCACAACGATCGCGGCCCCGTCGCGTTCTTCGCCGAGAAGGGTTGCCGCGGGTGCCATGAGGATGTCCACCGCGGCAGCCTCGGCTCGCTCTGCCAGCAGTGCCACGACGAGGACACCTGGCGTCCGCGCCGCGCGATCGAGGAGCATGCGCGCACGCGTCTGCCGCTGATCGGTGGACATGCCGCGGTCGATTGCACCGCGTGCCATCCGAACGCGATCGAGGGCATCTTCAACAACGCGCCGATCGAGTGCGAGGCGTGCCACGCCACCGATGTCACGCGGTCCACGAGCCTCGACCACATCGCACTCGGTCTCACGACCGGCTGCGACCGGTGCCATACGCCCGTCGCATGGGTGCCCGCGGGCTTCGCGCACCCGTCGAGCTTCCCGCTCTCGCTCGGCCATGGCGGACTTGGATGCGCCGAGTGCCACACGACGCCGGGCGTGTTCACCGGCCTCTCGACCGACTGCGCGAGCTGCCACCTCGACGACTACCAGGCGACGACGAATCCGAACCATGCTGCGGCGGGCTTCTCCACCGACTGCCGCTCGTGCCACTCCACCGCACAGTGGCCGGGCGGCGGATTCATCCATCCCTCGACCTTCCCGCTCACCCAGGCGCACTCGGGCCACCAGTGCAGCGCATGCCACACGACTCCCGGTGTCTTCGTGGGTCTCTCGACCGATTGCGTGAGCTGCCACCTCGCCGAATACCAGGCGACGACGAACCCGAACCACGCATCAGCCGGATTCTCGACGGCCTGCCAGACCTGCCACACACCGACGGCGTGGGGCAATGCGACCTTCTCGCACCCGTCGAGCTTCCCGCTCACGAACTCGCACGCGGGCCATGCCTGCACGCGATGCCACACGACGCCGGGCGTCTACACGGGTCTCTCGAACGCGTGCATCACCTGCCACCAGTCGGACTTCCAGAACGGACACAACGGCCAGGGCAATACGAACTGCCAGCAGTGCCACAACACGCGCAACTGGGATTGACTCACGCCGCGGCGAGGCTGCGCCATCGCGCGGCGGGGACCATCGCCACGCCGACGAGCACGAGCTGCACGATGCAGAACGCGAGCAGCGCGAACACCGCGGAGTCCATGAATCCGTAGGAGTGCAGGCCGACGCCGAGCATGTTCGTCCCGAACCACGACCACGCGGTGACGATGTTGCCGCCGATCGCGAGCGCAGCGACGCCACGATCGCGGATCATGCCGCCCCAGCGCGCGTGCAGGATCAGCAGGTTCCACAACACGATGAGCGCCGCCCCGTTCTCCTTGGGATCCCAGCCCCAGAAGCGGCCCCACGACTGGTCGGCCCAGATGCCGCCGAGCACGGTGCCCACGAAGCTGGTGATCGCCGCGAAGCAGACGACGCCGTAGATCATGCGCGGGAGCGCCTTCATCGCCTCTCCCTGCAGGAATCGCGTGAACACACCGCCCACCGCGTAGAAGATCGCGAGGAAGCCCGCGAGGAAGGTCGCGGAGTACCCGATGGTGACCACGACGACATGCGTGGCGAGCCAGAAGTTCGAATCGAGCACCGCCTGCATCATCTCCATCGTGTCGCCGGAGGACGAGAGATTGTGCGCCACGACGAGCGAGGCGAATCCGATCAGGCTCGCCGCAGCCGAGAAGAACCCGAGCCGCGCGTACCACTCGCCGATGAGCGCCAGCGGCACGCATGCCCAGCCGATGAACACCGCGGAACTGTAGAGGTTCGTCACGGGAGGACGGCCCTGCAGGTAGATGCGGGCTCCCAGGCCGGCGGTCTGCACGATGAATGCGATCGCGATGAGCGCAAGCGCCGAGCGCCAGAGCGCCGGACGCCAGCGGTTCGGCGAGATCTGCGCGGCGAGCAGGCCGAAGCACCCGGCGAGGAATGCGACGACATACAGGATCGACGCCTGGTAGAACGGCTCGAACCGGTTGAAGACGACCTCGAGCGAGCCCGCGGACTTCTCCGATGGAAGCGCGCGCGCCAGCTCCGCCTCGTAGGCGTCGACCGCGCGCGTGGTTGCGTCCGCATCGCCACGCGCGTATCCCGCGAGGATCGTCTGGAGCGACTTCGCCGAGCGGCGTCCGAGGACCTCCTGCGCATGCGGATCGCTGCTTGTGATCGGCACCCACTGCTCGCCGGGGTCGAGGGGCGCGACCATGTACGGCGCGCGGAGCACCTGCACATCCGCGTACTCGGCGAGCTTTCCGTAGAGATCGCTGATCTGCCGCTGGAACGGGTCCTGCTGCTTCCTCGAGATCTGCGACGCCATCTGCGCCTGTCGGACGACCTCGTCGAGCTTCGGCTCGATCTCCTTCCAGCTGAAGCGCGTCCGCGTGGCGTCGGTCAGCGCGAGCAGCGAGCGGACATCGGGATGATCGACGCGGAACACCCGGCGATCGGCCGCGACATCGGGCCGCGTCCAGAGTTCGAGGATCCACTCCGTCGCCGAGCGCTGCGCGCCGTCGGCCTCGTATGTCTGGCGCCCACTCAAGCGGAGCAGCGTGCTGCGCGCGAAGGTGTCGAGCGGCTTCGTGCGACCACCCGACGAGACGGGAAGCGCGGCGATGCGGCCGATCGGCATGACCTGCTCGGGGCCACGCGTCGAGCGCATCCCCACCATGCCGATCCATGCGAGCGCGAACACCGCCGCGAGAGCGGGGAACCATCGAGCGATCGGATTCATGCGAGCCTCCTTCGCGTCGATTCCCACATCCGCACGCCGAAGTGAACGAGCATGCCGAGCGTGACGACGGTGCACGAGATGTACGGCAGCAGCCAGCCCGGATTCCGCACCACCTGCAGCACGGTTCCGCTGTCGTCGGGCGCGAACGACGCCTGGTAGAAGGTCTCGCCCTCGTAGCGCAGCGGGTTGTTCATCGAGATGAGCACCTCGCGGTCGACGCCGCGCGTCGGATCGACGAGCCGCACCTGACTCGAGAAGTTGCGTGCGACCTGGGTGCCGACGAAGCGGTCGTGCCGGAAGTCGATCAGCGAGATCGTGTATGGACGGTAGTTGCGCTCGAACCGCAGCGCGATCGCGTAGCGCTTCCCGCCGACATCGACCTCCTGCGCCATCGTCAGCCACGGCGTCACGAGGTAGGTGCCGAGCGAGGCGTCGCCGCGCATGAGCTCGATGTACGCGGCGGGAATGTCGACATCGGCGCCGTCGACGCCGGTCGACACCGCCACGGGCGACGCAGCGACCTGCCGGCCGATACCCGCCGTCGCCTTCGCGATCTGCGCCTGCGAGGCCTGCATCGGCCCGAGCAGCCGCGAGTTCGGCATCCACTCCGCGACGCGCACGGTGAAGGGCAGGAGTCCGTGCGAGATCGTCGCATCGGGATCCTCGAGCATGCTGCGCGGAACCGAGACGACCAGGTCATCGGTGGGGTCCGACTGGTCGACGACCACGAGTTCGCAGGTACGGCGATCCTCGATGTAGTTCGACGACGCGCCCTCGGCGATCGTCATGTTGCCTTCCTTCGCGAAGGCTCCCGTGACGAACTCACCGACAAGCAGCAGCAGCACGCCTGCGTGCGTCAGGATCATGCCCGTGCGTTTCCACGAAGGCTTGAAGCGCACGGCGTGCGCCGCGAGGAGATTCGCGAAGAGCAGCACGCCGAGCGTGAGTCCACCCGGAAACGGGAACACGCCGGGAAGCCGCACGATCTTCTCGGGGACGAACAGCTGGAACGGAATCAGCACGAGGATCGAGCGGAAGTACTCGTCGACCACGAGCCAGATCCCCTGCTGCGTCTGCGCCAGCGTGCCGGCGAGGATCAGCACCATGGACAGCACGAACAGCACCACGGTCAGGCGGAGCGATGCGAGTGATCGCAGCGCGGGACGGATCGCGTTCAACGGCCACCTCCCGCGCGCGCGACCGCGCGTACGAAGGTCGCGAACTCTCCGCGCTCGGCCTCGACACCGGCCACGGCACCGCGCAGCTTGAAGAACCAGGTCTCGCCGCCTGCCCGAACGATGGAGGCGATCATGCGATCGGATCCCTCGGCGTTCGCGAGATCGACCGTGATCGTCCCGGCATCTCCGATACCGAGGTCGATCGCACCGACCTCGCCGAGCGTCGCCGCGGGCGAGAGCCCGAGCTGGCCACGCCATCGGTTGATGTTCGCAAGATCCCCGCCGCCATCACCCGAGAGGGAAGTCGCGGTGATGCG